>JACMPK010000197.1 GCA_014377535.1 Gemmatimonadaceae bacterium | reverse complement strand
GGTGAACGCGCGCTGCTGGTGGCCGAGGATGCGCTCGGTATCTGCGGAACCGTGCAGCTGGTGCTCGCGCAGCCTGACAACCAGCCGCATCGCGCCGACGTGGCGAAGATGCTGGTGCATCGACGCGCGCGTCGGCACGGACTCGGCGCGGCGCTCATGCTCGCGGTCGAATTGCTCGCGCAGCAGTGCGGCAGGACGCTGCTGGTGCTCGACACCGTGACCGGCGGCGCGGCGGAGCGGCTCTATGCGCGACTGGGCTGGCAGCGCGTCGGGGTCATCCCGGACTATGCGCTGTTTCCTGATGGCGGTCTCGTGGCAACAACGGTCTTCTATCGCCGGCTCGGTGCACGGTGATCATCGCGGCCATCCGCCCTGCAGCAGTCGCGACGTGATCCGCAGTGCATTGCCGAAATACACCTTTTTCAGCACCGCATCCGGCAGGTCGATGCCGTAGAGCTTCCACGACGCGTGATAGTCGCGGTAGTAGTCGAAATAGTCGTCGCGCGTCTCGAACACGCGCCAGTAGTAGGGATACTCTTCCGGCTGGAACGAGTCCTTGCCGAAGAGGATGCGGTCCTGGTAGCGCACGAAGAAATCATGCGCCGCGCGCGGCTGGCGACCGATGTCGTACAGCACCGCACCGACTTCGGCGTGCACGTTCGGCATCGCATCCATCATCCTGCTCAGCCGGCCCAGATCATTGGCGTGCCAGCCCAGGTGGGCCACCACGAACGTCGTCTTCGGATTGCGGCGCAGCACATTGTCGCGCTCCGTCATCAGCGTCTCGAATGACGGGAACTGGTCCGCGGGATACCGCCGTCCCGGGAAGAGCGCGAGCTCAAGCCACCGCTCGTTCGTGTTGTCGATGGGCTGCCAGAACTCCTGCGGATCGGCCGTGTGGATGAAGACCGGCAGCTTCAGTCGGGCGGCGGCGTCCCAGATCGGCGTCAGCGCCGGATCGTCGATCTGCAGGCGTGAGCCGTCAGCCTTGCGCGTGGAAAGCCCGAGCCCCTTGCCGATCTCGCCGATGCCCACGGCACCCGCTGCCACATCCGCCTCGAGCTGCGCCACGGCCTTTTCGGCCCACCCGGGACCCACGCCGCTGAAGTTCACGCCGGCTAGGATCCGCACCCGGTCCTTCATGGTGGCCGAGGCGCGGATCAGCGTCATCTGCCGCACCAAGTCGGGTCCGGACACGTTGTTGGCGGCCACGATCACCCGCACGTTGAGCGCGTCCAGCTGCGTTCCCAATTCGGTCAGCGAAGCATCGGAATTGAGCTGCGAATACGGATGCCCATGAAAGTCGATGGCAGGGAACTTCGCCTTCGACACCGGATGCGCCGGCGCCACCAGCGTGGAGCGCGGCCGATAGTCCACGATGCTGGGCGGAGGCAACGTTGGCGCCTGACAGTTTTGCGGACGCACCTCGGTCATGCCGGCAGGGCACGCCTCGCCTGCCCGAATGCTGGTGCTCCGATTGCCGCTGCCCGGCTGGGCAAGCAGGGCGGTTCCGGGAGCGATGAGGAGCACGAAGACGGCGGCGAGGTGACGCGACATGACGGCTGGTGCTGAAGTGGTCGGTATGAAGAGTTATCACAAATGAGCGCCCCGACGCCTGCGGCGGCAGGTGGGCCGGTGAGATGACGCCTGGCTCGCACGCATCGACTGGTGCGCCCCGCGCTGCCGGGTGAGATTTTCAGGTGCGTTCACCCCTGCCCGGATGCGATGACCCTTTCCTTCGCGAAGCTGCAGCACGAGTTGCGGGCCACGTACCGGCTCGAGCGAGAACTGGGCGGGGGCGGCATGAGTCGTGTATTCGCTGCCGAGGAGGTGGCGCTGGGCCGCCGCGTAGCGCTCAAGGTGCTGCCGCCCGAGCTGGCTGGCGAACTGTCGCTGGAGCGGTTTCGCCGCGAACTGCTCATTGCCGCCCGACTGCAACAGGCGAACATCGTCCCGGTGCTCTCGGCTGGCGATCTCGACGGTGTGCCATGGTACACCATGCCGTTCGTCGAGGGTCGTTCGCTCCGCGATCGGCTCACGGAAGCGGCGGGTCCGGTGCCTCCTACCGAAATCGTCGGCATCGCTCGTGACGTCGCACGCGCCCTCGCTTACGCACATGCGCGCGGCATCGTACATCGCGACATCAAGCCGGAGAACATCCTGCTCTCGGCCGGCACCGCCGTCGTCACCGACTTCGGCATCGCCAAGGCCGTGGATGCAGCGCGTACTCGCGGCGGCACCGCCGGCCTGACGCTCACCAGCGCTGGCCTGGCCATCGGCACGCCGGCGTATATGTCGCCGGAACAGGCCATGGGCGACGAGTCGATCGACGGGCGCGCCGATCTCTACGCGCTTGGCTGCGTGTTGCACGAGGCGTGCACCGGGCGCCTGCTGTTCGCGGCAGTCACGCCACAGTCGCAGTTGGCCGCGCACCTCAGCCAGGCACCGGTGCATGTCGGCACACTGCGGCCCGACCTACCGACGCACGTGGCCGACCTGATCATGACCATGCTGGCCAAGGAGCCTGTTGCGCGTCCCGCATCGGCCGACGCAGTGCTGGCGGCACTCGACGGCGCGCCGCTGACGCGCAGTGGCTCGGTCGCGTCGCCTGAGATGCGGACAGCCGGCGCGCTGGCGCGGTGGGGTGCGGCGGCCGTGGCGATCGTGGGTATCGCGTTGGCTGCCGACCGCATCATCGGCCTGCCCGAATGGGGGCTTCCGGGTGCGATCGCGATCGCGCTGGCTGGCCTGCCGATGGTGATCGGCACGGGCTTCATCCGGCGGTCGGCGCGGATGGCCGTGCGTTCCCCCGGATTGGCCACGGGAACGATGGCCGGGCTGGCGGTGCAGGCGGCACCGTATGTGAGCTGGCATCGCACGGCGCGCATGGGTGCTCTGGCGGCTGGTGCGTTCGGGATTGGCACCGCCGCCTTTCTCGGGCTGCGCGCGGCAGGCATCGGTCCCGAAGGCTCGCTGCTGGCGAACGGAAAGCTGAAGCAATCAGCGCGTCTGGTAGTGGCCGACTTCGCCGCTTCCGTGGCGGATTCGTCGCTGGCGCGGGTGGCGGGTGAGGCGGTGCGCACTGCCCTCTCCGAAGGTTCGGTCACCTCGCTGATGTCCCCTTCCGACGCGGCGGCGGCACTGGAGCGCATGCAACGTGATCCGGCTGCACCGCTGCCGCTGGCGCTGGCGCGTGAGCTGGCCGAGCGGGAAGGTGTGGCGGCGGTGGTTGCAGGCGATCTCACGCGTGCGGGTGATGGATGGATCGTCGGCCTGCGTCTCGTCACCACGTCGGGCGAGGAGTTGGCAGCCTACCGCGCCACTGCCAACGGCACCGGTGAGTTGCTGGAGGCGCTGGAGCGCGTGTCGCGCAAGTTGCGCGGGCGGATGGGTGAATCGCTGGCGCGAGTGAACCAGACCCCCGACCTCGAGCGCGTCACTACCGGATCACTGGACGCCTTCAGGCTTTTTGCCGAAGGGGCTCGCGCCGTGGACGTCGAGCACGACTTTGATCGTGCCGTGCTGCAGCTGAAGAAGGCGGTTGCGATCGATTCGCAGTTTGCGATGGCGTGGCGGAAACTGGGCGTGGCGTATGCCAATGGGCGCTTCGGCTCAAGCTTGAGCGACTCGGCGTACGCGAAGGCCTTCCAGTTCCGCGACCGGCTGCCCGGCCTCGAGCGCCTGCGTGCCGAGGGGAGCTACTACTTCTCGGTGCTCGAGGATCGCCCGCGCGCCGAGCAGGTGTACCGGGAGATGATGCAACGTTTTCCCGCGCAGTTCATCCGTTACGGCACCACCAACTACGGTAACGTGCTGGCGGGGCAGCGGCGGTTCGCTGAGGCGGAGTCAATCGCGCGGCTGATTCCGGTGCACCTGGTGCAGCGTTACGAAAACTTGCATGGCATTCTGCTGGCGCAGCGCAAGTTTCTGCCAGCCGACAGTGTGGCGAACGAGATGGCGCGTCGCTTTCCCGACAATCTGGTCGTGTATCGTCTGCGCGCCGATCGGGCCTGGATGCTGAATGACTGGGATGCCTCGACCCGGCAGATCGAGGGGGCGGTGACAAACGCGAAACGTGCCAGTGATCGCGCGGCTGCCTATGGGCTGCTGGCCGGTGAGCGGTGGATGCGGGGCCGCTTCATCGAGGGGCTGGATGCGCGCGAGAAGGCGCGGGCCATGGACGCGGCGCGCGGCGCGGAAAGCGAATCGGCGGTGGTGGATAGCATGGGGCAAGCATTGATCGACGTCAACTTCCGGGGTCGCACGGCCGAGGGGCTGGCGCGGCTGGCACGCATTGGCGGCGTGGCGGCACTGGACACGGTGCCTGAAGAGCGACGGAAGTATTCACTGATGCTCTATGCCTACGCGCTGGCCGGCAAGCCGACCGAGGCGGCGGCGGTACTGGCGCGAATGGAACGCATGGTGCCCGATACCATGCGGCAGCGGCAGGCGAAGGTAGATCTCTCCTTTTCGCGCGCTGAGGTGGCGCTGGCGCGGAAGGATGCGGTCACTGCGCTGCGGTGGGCCGATTCAACGCGTACGCGCGGCGACGGGACCGCGGCTTTCTGCTGGCCCTGCACCGAGGTGCTGCGGGCGAGGATCTACGACACCCAGGAGCAACCCGATTCGGTGCTGCAGATCCTCGACCGCTATCTCGATATCAGCGATCCGTCGCGCGTGGAGGCGAACGAAGGGGACTTTCTTTTCCTGCCCTGGGCATTGAAGCGCAGCGGCGAACTGCATGCATCGGCTGGTCACATCCGCAAGGCGGTCGATCGCTACGAGTTGCTGATCGGACTCTGGGGAAGGGCTGATGCCGACATGCAGCCAACCGTACGCGACTTGCGCGCGCGCGTCGCAAGGCTGCGCGAGCGCCTGCCGCGCTGACAGCCGCGCTTCCATAGAGCGCGCTTTGCCACAGCCTTGAAGCAAAACAGCTGCACTGCAATCCGCAGTTCAGCTGTCCTGCTGCAAAGCTTTCAACGCAATACGCTGGTCTTGCTCATCGTACTTGAGGATCAGGGCGTGATGCGCAGCACCTGACCCACACTGGCCACGTTGCCGCGGTTGGAGACGTAAAGTGCACCATCATGACCGACGATGATCGCGGTTGGATTAGTGAGCGCGACGGGCAGCGTGGTGCGGGCACCGTTGGTTGCGATGCGCACGATTCGGCCGGGCCCACCGAAGAAAGGTGCGCTCGCATACTGCAGCACATAGAGCGTCCCGTCAGGACCCCAGGCGTGATCCGTCACCTGCGTCAGGCCGGCCGCATGGACGGTCGGCGCCTGCCCCTCCACCACGCGGTAGATGCGAGCCGCCCCTGGCAGGAACGGCACGCCGCTCAGGGTGCTGACGTACAGCGCTCCGTCGGGCCCACGCGTGACCTCGGTCGGTACCGCCTCCGATGACACGAACGGTCCGGGGAAGCTGCCGGGTGCGATCGGCGTCGAGGGAAAGATCGCGACCGTACTGACCACGCCATCAATCACCTTCAGCAGCGAATTGCCGCCTGCGTCGACCAGATACTGCACTCCTGCTTCAGCCAGGACGCCGTAGGGATTGGAGTCCAGCGGACCGCCGGCAGGGTTGCTGAGCAGCTCGTGTGTGCCGGGATCGGCAACGATTTTCCAGTCACCGTTCGGCGTCACGCGGATCATCGCCGCGAAACTCGAGCCATTGGCTCCCAGTCCAGCGCGCAGCGCCGGGTTGGCGGCCCATCCCGTGGTCACGAAGCCATTGCCGCGACCTTGAAAGTCGATGTCCTGCGGACCACCAATATCGAGGGCACCGGGATTGTAATACGAGGGCAGGCCGGAGGCGATTCGCTCCTGGCGGCCTTTCCAGAGTCGAGTGATGGCGCCTGTGCCGCTGTAGCAGTTGGAGCCGCGGGCAACAACCACACAGGGACCATTGATCTGCGTCGAACCTGCTTCAACCACATACAGCGCACCTTCCGGTCCGAAGGCCAGCCCGCGTGGCGAGTCGAGTCCGGACATCACCACCACCGGCGATCCAGTCGCCTGCGGGGCCACCTTGTCCTGCTTCGCAAGCACATCGAGTGGCGCGGTACTGTGGTCTGCGCACGATGCGAGCAGGAGCGCGGCGAACATGGTGATGGTACTACGTACTGAGGGGTGCATTGGCGCATTCCGGGCAGGGAGTGTGAAGCGAGTGCACCCCCTCGTAGCGCCGAGATTGGCGGACGGAAGCGACAATCGCAAACCACATATCCGGGTCCCGCTGCCCAAATGCGCAAGCGTCGTGAACCGTGGAAGGCAGGCGCTGCCGCACCGCCGTCAGGTCGTCGAGGGCTTCCTCGCGGTGACGCCTGGCGGCAGCGACATGCTGAAGCTCAGCGTCATGATCACCAGCGTGGCCGAGATCCAGAACGGTGCGCCGGGTACCATGTGATCGAAGGCCCAGCCAAGCGCGATGGGGAAGATCACGCGTGACATGCCGCCGAACGTCTGCTGCACACCCATGTAGAGTCCGCGATCCTCGTTGCTGATCACCTTGCTCAGCATCGCCGTGACGGCAGGGAAAGTGAACGCGGTACCCAGCGGCCAGAACGCGATGCTCAGCGCTACCCAGCCGACACTTGGTGCGAACGGCAGCGTCGCGGTGCCGAAGGCCAGCAGCACAGTGCCCAGTCGCGACAGCTTCGCCTCGCCAAGCCAGTCCACCATGCGGCCCAGGATGAAGACGCGCGTGATCACGCTCATCACGCCGACATAGGCGAAGAGCAGTCCCATCGTCGCTTCGTTGGCGTTGAACTTCCTGAACAGAAAGAGCGCGAGGATCGAGGTGAGTCCCTGGAATGCGCCGATGGCGATTGCATAGATCCAGATCAGGCGCGACGCGACATCACCGGGATGCGACATGACACGTGACACCGCCTGCAGGCTGTTCACCTTCTTCACCGGCAGCGCCTCACCTGCAGGACCCACCGCCGCCGCGGCGCGCACACGCGTCTCGGGCAGGTATTTCCAGGCGAAGCCGATGTTCAGCAGGCAGAGCGTTGCGGCCGCGAGCCCCGGTGCCGCATCGCCGAGCCAGCCGGGCCAATTCGAGGCCGCAACCTGCTGCTTGCCGAGCGTCGCGAAGTAGCCGCCCAGCACCGGCCCGATCGCTACACCGAAATTCGTCGCGGCTGACAGCCAGCCCAGTGCCTTCGTCCGCTCCTCGGGCCTGGTCGCATCGGCCACGTATGCCTGAATCACGCCCACCGTGCCGCCACCTGCGCCCTGCACGATGCGCGAGAGGAAGAGCACCAGCAGGCTGTGCGCGAAGCCGAACACCGCATACGAGATGGCGCTCGCGGCCAGTGACACCATGATCACCGGCCGTCGGCCCCACTTGTCGCTCAGCCGTCCCCAATAGGGAGCGCTGAGCAGCTGGGCGAGCGAAAAGCTGGACACCAGCAGCCCGACCATCAATCCGCCGGCGCCAAGACGCTGCGCGAAAAACGGCAACAGCGGCAGGATCATGAGCACGCCGATCATGTCGATCATTGCCGTGATCATCAGGATCACCAGCTCGCGCGGCACCTTCCGCAGCTGCCAGACGGTCGCGCCGGTGAGTGTGAGCCCCACGGCCCACACGGTCCAGATGGGCACGCCGGCATCGGCAAACGCGGGAGCTGCGACTTCGATCAACGCCAAGACATCATCCCTCGACGCGCCCGAGCGCGGCCGGCGGCACGGCTCGGCCCACGAGGCCGGCAAGTGCCACGAGTGTGAGAACGTATGGAATCATGGACACGAACTGCGACGGCAATACCCCCGCGCCCTGCACCTGGATCTGCATCGCCTCCGCGAAGGCGAACAGCAGGCAGGCGATGCCTGCCCGGATCGGCATCCATCGCCCGACGATGACGGCTGCCAGTGCAATGAAGCCACGACCGGCCGTCATCTGGTCCGTGAATTGGTGCTGGTCCAGTGCCAGGTAGCAGCCGCCCAGTGCCGCCAGGGCGCCCGACGCGATCACGGCCCGGTAGCGGATGCGGCTCACGGAGACGCCCAGCGTGGCTGCCGCTTCGGGCTTTTCGCCAACGGCACGGACGCGGAGCCCGAATCGCGTGCGCGTGATCACCCACGCCAGCGCGGGCATCACGATCACGCCCAGCCAGATCAACGGGTTCTCGAAGGTGGCCAGCGCGCCGGCATTGCCGTCGCGGCCGAAGCCCGCCACCCGCGGTGAATTCGACGAGCTGTCAAAGGCGAGGCGCAGGAAGAAGCGTGTCAGCCCGACCACCATCAGGTTGATCGCGACGGCGCTCACGATCTGGTCGGCCTTGAAGCGGATCGTCGCGACGGCGTGGAGCGCGCCGAACAGGCATCCGCCCAGCAGTCCCATCAACACGCCTGCCCACGGGTTCCCGAAGTAGAAGCTGCCCAGCGTGGCGCAGAACGCCCCGGCGAGCATGAAGCCCTCGAGCGTGAGACTCACGATGCCGGCACGTTCCGCCAGCACGCCGCCAGATGCCGCGAACAGGTAGGGGATTGCAATGCGCAGCGTCTGCAGCATGAGCAGCAGGGTGAGCTTCATCGCGTCAGACCGTCACCGGCAGGGTCGTGGCACTTGGCGCGGGCCGCGCGCGCAGCAGGCGGCGCACCTCGGGTACGCTGACTGCGACCGCCAGGATCACGATGCCTTCCAGCACCTCGACCATCTGCTTCGGCACGAGGGCGTGAATGGCAAGACCGCCCTGCGAGAGCGTGGCGAAGAAGAGCGCGGCGAGCAGCACGCCGAACGGGTTGTTGCGGCCGACCAGTGCGACGGCGATCCCCAGGAATCCGGCACCGCCGTTGAAGCCATCCTCGAAGTAATTCTTGTAGCCGAGCACGAAGTTCGAGCCGCCGAGTCCGGCGACTGCGCCGCCCAGCACCATGGCCATCATCCAGATGCGAGGCACACGGATGCCGGCGGATTCGGCCGCCAGCGGTTGCAGTCCTGTCGCGCGCAGTTCGTAGCCAAAGCGCGAGCGGAACAGCAGCCAGGCGCTGACGGTGACGGCCATCAGGGCCAGCAGGATCGTTCCATTAGCCGCCGATCCGTGGAAGACCGGGAAGAATGCCGCGAGGCGCGGTATGGACGAGCTTGCCACCGGCGGAGTGTGGAGCGTCTCGGGCACGGCCAGGCCGGTGGCCGAAATCGCCCAGTTGAGCAACGCCAGCACGACGAAGTTCAGCATGATCGTGGCGATCACTTCATGGGCGCCGAAGCGTGCCCGCAGCACGCCGGGGATGAAGCCGACGAGGGCGCCGCCGAGCATGGCGGCCAGCAGGCACATGGGGATCGCGAGCCATGGTGTCATGCCGGTCGGGAGCAGCAGTCCCAGCGCCGCGGCGCAGAAACCACCGGCCGCAAGCTGACTTTCGGCGCCGATGTTGAAGAGGCCGGCCCGGAGTCCTATCGCGACGCTCAGGCCCGTAAACACCAGCGTGGTTGCCTTGTAGAGCACCTGGCCAATGCCGTAGGCGTTGCCCCAGGTGCCGCTCATCATCAGTCGCCAGACCTCGCCGGGGGCTTGGCCGTAGGACAGGATCAGCAGGTCACCTGCGACCAGTGCGACGAGCAGCGCGGTCAGCGTGGGCAGTACGCCATCTTCGATGGCGGCAGACGTAGCGGCCCTCATAATGTGATCATGGCGCGTTCATGTCGTGATCATGATGCGGCGCCGGTCATGAACGGTCCGAGCACGTCTTCGCTGGCCGCGGCGCGCGGGAGGATGGTCACGATGCGGCCCCGGTACATCACGGCCACGCGATCGCTGAGTGCCAGAATCTCGTGCAGTTCGGCGCTCACCAGCAGGATTGCCTTGCCGGCGCAACGTGCGGCGCGCAGCTGGTCGTGAATGAACTCGATCGCGCCGACGTCCACGCCGCGGGTGGGCTGTGCGGCGAGCAGGACGCGGAAGTCGGCGGGCATCTCGCGGGCGACCACGATCTTCTGCTGGTTGCCGCCGCTCAAGCTGCGGGCCAGTGCGTTCGGATCGGCGGGTCGGATATCAAAGGCCTTGATGCGGTCTTCGGCGAAGGCCAGGGTTCGTGCGCGGTCGATGCGGCCGCTGCGCGAGAAGTGCGTCTGCCGCCCCAGGATCAGGTTGTCGGCGATCGAGTAGTCGAGCACCAGGCCACGGGTCTGGCGGTCTTCGGGAATGTGGGTGATGCCCAGGGCGAGGCGCTTGCCGATCGAGTAGCGGGTGACGTCGGTCCCGTCGACGGTGATCGTGCCGCTGGTCGTGGCGCGGAGGCCGGCGATGGCTTCGATCAGTTCGGTCTGCCCGTTGCCTTCCACGCCGGCCAGTCCGAGGATTTCGCCGGGGGCGATGGAGAGGGAGAGGGCGCCGACGGCGCGGGGGGAGCGGGGGCCGGGGACGGTGAGGGCGGTGATGCGGAGTCGGGGGACGTCGGCGTAGGTGGGGGTCGGCGCGGAAATGATGGCGGCGGGAGCGGATCGGGTGATGCGGTTCCGGGCACTGGAGACGATCATTTCATCGGGGGGGGCCCCCGCGTCCAGAATTGCCGTCCAGGCCTCTGACACGCTCGCGCCGTCGAGCTCGGCGCCATGATCGTCCGCCGCACCCGCATCCTCATCTGTACTCGCGGCCAGACCCAGCGCCGCCGCGTCCGCACCAACCGGCATCCCGTTCGCATCCAGCCGCACCGCGCGACCCACCATCGCCGTCGCGATCGCGGCCGGCGTCGTCTCCGACGTCCGCAGCCGCATCACCGTCTTCCCGTGCCGCATCACCGTGATCCGGTCCGTCACCTCCATCAACTCATCCAGCTTGTGCGTCACCAGCACGATCGTCGCGCCGGCATCACGCACCGTCCGCAGCACACGCCACAACTCGTCCACCTCGGGCGGCGACAGCACCGCCGCCGGCTCGTCCAGAATCAGAAGCGTCGCGCCACGATACAACGTTTTCAGAATCTCGACGCGTTGCGCCTCGCCGACACTCAACTCCGACACGAGGCGCGACGGCACACAGGCCAGCCCTGACTCGCGACTCAACGTCTCCAACCGCGACTCGGCCGTCGCCCGATCGTACGTCAGTCCCGACATCGGCTCACGACCCAGCACCACGTTTTCCGCCACCGTCAGCGTCGGGACCAGCATGAAGTGCTGGTGCACCATGCCCACGCCCGCAGCGATCGCGTCCGACGTGCTCCATCCCGTCACGTCGCGGCCGAAAACCTCCACCGTGCCGCCGTCGGGCGCATACAGGCCGGCGAGCACGCGCAGCAGTGTGCTCTTGCCCGCGCCATTCTCGCCCACCACCGCGTGGATCTCGCCCGCCTGCACCTCGAGCGACGCCTCGCTGTTTGCCTGCACGGGGCCGAAGAATTTGCACACGCCACTCATGCGGACCGCAGGCGCCACGGCAGCACTGCCGGCGCCACGGCCCGCCGCGCGACTCACGCCCTGATCCGCCCGCTCGCGCATTTCGGGTGTCACGAGCGCGTGCTCGGCACTCTGATCCTGCCCGCCACGATGTCACGCTCGATGTCCAGTAGGCGGGCGCGCACACTGTCGGGAATCAGCGCCCTGTTGCGCGCGTCGTAGACATAGCCGACACCCTTCTCCTTCAGACCATAGGAAAAGATGCCACCCTGAAACGTGCCATCCTTCACGCGGCGAATCGTGTCGTACACCACGTTGTCGACGCCCTTCACCATGGACGTCAGCACATAGCCCGGCGCCTCGCCGTACTGGTCGGCGTCCACGCCGATGCCGTAATGGCCACGACCCATCGCTCTCGCCGCCTCGAACATCCCGAGCCCGGTGGAGCCGCTGGCGTGGAAGATCACGTTCACGCCCTGCTGATACTGGCTCAGCGCCAGCTCCTTGCCCTTGCTCGGGTTGCGGAACGCCTCGGGCGTCACGCCGGCGTACTGCGCGATCACCGTGCAATCCTTGCACACATGCATCACACCCGCCCGGTAGCCGGCCTCGTCCTTGTGGATCAGGGGCATGTCCATGCCGCCCAAAAAGCCGACCTTCTTCGAGCCGCCGACCAGCGCCGCCAGCGCGCCGACCAGGAACGACCCCTCTTCCTCGCGGAACTTGAGCGCCGCAACATTCGGCGGCGGTGGAATCGGGTCGCCGAATTTGTCGGTACCGACGGCGAAGTCCACGCCCGCGAAGTTCACATCGGGATATTCCTTCGCGAGCTCGATCAGGTCATCAGTGAAGATGAAGCCCACCCCGACCACCAGCGCACGCCGTTCAGCGGCCAGCAGGCGGAGGCCGGCCCCGCGGTCGGAGCCGTCACCGGGCTCGATGAACTGGACCCGCGCCTGCAATTTCTTCGCGGCGCTCTCGGCACCCAGATAGGCGCCGTCGTTGAACGATTTGTCGCCGCGCCCGCCCAGATCGAACACCACGCCGACCTGCGGGCCGTCGCCGGCCAGCTCCGCCGCAGGCGCGTTGGTCGGCTGCACGAACAACAGACCGCCATGGACGAGGGCGAGAACGATCAAGGCGGTGATGAGGGGGCGCATGAACCGCGAAAGGTCGCCAGCGCGGATGGGTGCGGCAAGCGAAAGCGACGAATGGATGCGGCGTGCCGCACTCAGGTCCGCGGTCACCACTGCATGTGTATTCGCTGCAGGTGCCGCAGGACCGATGGTCTGACTCCGTTGCCTTTGTGTGCGCCCTACACTATCCTCTAGTGTATGCCCGACACTAACCGACCCGGACCGCAACATGAGACCACCGCGATCCAGGTTGGCGTTGAAGTTGTCGTGTTCACCATCCGGGACGACGCCCTCCACGTCCTCCTCGCCCCCGCCGCTGCCGCGTGGGGCCTGCCCAACGACACCGTCCGGGCTGACGAAACGGTTGACACCACGGCCCGTCGAGCACTCGCCGACGTCGCAGGCTCCGGTGACGTCTGGCTGGAGCAGCTCTACACCTTCGGCGACGTGCACCGCGCGCCGGACTCGCGCATCATCTCGGTGGCGCACTACGCGCTCGTCTCTGCCGACGTGCTCACGGCAACAGGCAGCGATGCCGCCCGCTGGTGGCCGGTCGCGACGCTGCCGCTGCTGGTCCTGGATCACCGCCGCATCATCGATTACGCGTTGACCCGACTGCGTAACAAGCTCGCCTACACCACCGTCGGCTTTCAGCTGCTCCCGGCCCGCTTTACGCTGGGCGATCTGCAGCGCGTCTACGAAGTGATCATCGGCCGCGATATGGACAAGCGCAATTTCCGTCGAAAGGTCGAGCTGCTGGGCATCGTGAAGCCGACGCGCGAGCAGCGGGTCAGCGGCACGGGTCGACCGGCGCAGTTGTATCGCTTCGTGGCCATCGAAGCCCCCGAGGCGATCGGCGCGCCGGAGCCGCTCATGTCCACACAGCCAGCCGTGCAGCTCGCCCGCATCAGCCCCGTGCTCCGGCGCCGCGGTCGTGTCATTCAGATTACGCCGGGCGAGGGCACGCGATGACCGTCGAACGGCTTCACACGCGTATCATCGTCATCGGCAGCGGCGTCGCCGGACTCTTCACTGCATGGCGGTGCGCAGCGCAGGGACCGGTGCTGCTGATGACCAAGCGCACGCTCCGCGATTCCAACACGATGTGGGCGCAAGGCGGCATTGCCGCGGCACTGGGCGCCGGTGACAGTCCGGAGCTGCATCGGCGTGACACGCTTGCCGCCGGCGCGGCACTCTGCGACGTGAACGCGGTGGATGTGTTGGTGAACGAGGGCCCGGACCGCGTGCGCGAACTCGTGGAAGCCGGTGCGCGCTTCGACCTCAACGCACGCGGCGACTTCAAGCTCGGCAAGGAAGCCGCGCACTCGCGTCGCCGCATCGTGCACGCGCAGGGCGACCAGACCGGCGCCGAGGTGTCACGCACGCTGATCGAGCGCGTACAGTCGTCGCCGAATGTGCAGGTGCTCGAGACCGCGCGCGTGCTCGACCTCATCATCGTCAACGGCCGCTGCATCGGTGTGCGCGTCTCCATCGAGGGGCGTGCGGCCGAGGTGTATGGAGAGGCCGTCGTGATGGCGACGGGCGGACTGGGGCAGGTGTTCCGGCACACCACCAACCCGACCGTGGCGACGGGTGACGGGTATGCGATTGCGCACCGTGCCGGCGCACGCATGGCCGACATGGAGTTCGTGCAATTTCACCCGACGGCGCTCGCCACGAGCGAGAATCCGCTCGCGCTGGTCAGTGAGGCGGTGCGCGGCGAGGGTGCGACGCTGCTCGATGGCACCGGCAAGCGATTCATGCCCGAAAAGCACCGGCAGGCCGAGCTCGCACCGCGTGACATCGTGGCGCGCGAGATCTTCCGCGCGCAGGAACGCACCGGCGTCGTGCATCTCGACGCGCGCATGCTCCCGGGCTTCGAGACACGCTTCCCCGGCATCTTCCGCCTGTGCACGGCACGCGGCGTGGGCCCGCGCAGCGACCTGATTCCCGTCACGCCCGCGGCGCATTACATGATGGGCGGCATCGTGACGGATCTGGATGGCCGGACGACGGTACCGGGGATGTATGCCTGTGGTGAAGTCGCATGCACCGGCGTGCATGGTGCCAACCGCCTTGCGTCGAACTCGCTGCTGGAAGGACTGGTGTTTGCGGAGCGAGTCTCGCGTGACGTCGCGAGCCTGAAGAAGCACGGCATCGCGGCACCGACGCGTGAGGCGTGGGATGTGCCGGAACTCGCCGACCGCGGTGCCGCACAGGTTGCAGCCGACGACGTGCGCCGCGTGATGTGGCAGTACGCCGGCATCGATCGCACGGCGCGCGGCCTGCGTATCGCGGTGCGCGAGATCGACGCAATCGAGCGGAGGTTGCCCGAGGGCGCGACGGAAGAACTGAACATGGTGCAGACGGCGCGCATGATTGCGCAGGCCTCGCTGCTACGGAAGGAGAGTCGAGGCGGACATTTCCGCAGCGACTTCCCGCGCGCCAAGCGGAAGTGGCGCGAAACGCACATCGAATGGTGAGGACGGCATGACGGTGCTGGAGACGAACTACGACACGGCGCTGCACGTGGAGATCCGCGCGCTCGCGAAGGCGAGAAACGCGGTGATCCTGGCGCATAACTACGAGCGGCCCGAGATCCAGGATGTCGCTGACTATGTCGGCGACTCGCTGGGCTTGTCGCGCGAGGCTGCGCGCACCGATGCGGACGTGATCGTGTTCTGCGGCGTGCACTTCATGGCCGAGACGGCCGCGATCCTGTCCCCGCAGAAGACGGTGCTGCTGCCCGACCTTGCCGCCGGCTGCTCGCTCGCATCGACGATCAACGCCGACCAGCTGCGCGCATGGAAGGCGGAGTATCCGGACGCGGTCGTGGTCAGCTACGTGAACACCACAGCCGAGGTGAAGGCGGAGACGGACTACTGCTGCACCTCCGGCAACGCGGTCGAGGTGATCCAGGCCATCCCCGCCGACCGGACGATTCTCTTCTGCCCGGACATGTTCCTTGGTGCGCACGTGAAGCGCATCACGGGTCGCGAGAACATCGTGATCTGGATGGGGGAATGTCATGTGCATGCCGGCATCGATCCGGAGCACATCAACCACATGCGCGCGGCGCATCCCGAGGCGGAATTCCTCGTGCATCCGGAATGCGGCTGCTCGACGAGCGTCCTGGATGCGGTGTCCAGCGGTGCGGTTTCCAGCCGGCAGCTGCAGATACTCAGCACCGAGGGCATGATCCGGCGTCCAGCCGAGAGCTCCGCGACCGAGTTCATCGTCGCGACGGAGATCGGCATCCTGCACCGGCTGCGCGGCGAGAACCCGACCAAGGTGTTTCATGCCGCGAACGACAAGGCGAGCTGCGCATACATGAAGGTCACGACGCTGCCAAAGGTGCTGCGTGCGTTGCAGCACATGGAGCATCGCATCACCGTGCCCCCCGCCATCGCGGCGCGCGCAAAGCTGGCGATCGACCGCATGGTGGCCATCGGCGGCACGCAGCCGTCGTCGCCGATCGCGGGCCAGAGCGACGATCCCGGCGAATGAGCGCCGAGTTGGTTGTCGTCGATCCGTTCTCGTTCCCGTTCCGCGAGATCCCACTCCGTACCGCCGTGCGCGACGCGCTGTTCGAGGACCGCGCTTTCGAGGACATCACGACGCTCGCCACGATTCCCGCAGCGGCGGTGTCGTCGGCGGTGCTGGTGGCGCGCACGCATGGCGTGATCTGCGGTGGCCCACTTGCCGCGGAAGCATTCCGTCAGGTCTCGCCGTCGGTGCGAACCGAAACGGTTCGCGCCGACGGCTCGATCGTCGAACCCGGCGATGTCGTGTTGCGCATCACCGGCCCGTCACGCGCGCTGTTGCAGGCGGAGCGCGTCGCACTGAACTACATGATGCATCTCTCTGGTGTTGCGTCGCTGACGCACCGGTACGTGCAGGCGATTGCCGGCACCAGCGCGAGAATCCTCGACACGCGCAAGACGACCCCGGGATTGCGCCACCTCGAGAAGTACGCCGTACGATGCGGCCGCGGACGCAATCACCGCATGGATCTGTCAGCCATGGCGATGCTCAAGGACAATCATCTCGCAGCCGTCGGCGGTGACATCGTGGCCGCAGTCGCTGCGGTCCGCGCAACGATGCCGGACGACACGTGGGTCGAAGTCGAGACGGACCGCATCGAGCAGGTCGAACGCGCAATCGAGTCAGGCGCCAACGTGATCATGCTCGACAACATGTCGCTCGACATGATGCGCACGTGCGTGCAGCTCGTCGCGGGCCGCGCGATCGTCGAGGCGAGCGGCGGCGTGACCCTCGATCGCGTGCGCTCGATCGCGGAGACGGGCGTGGACTGGATCAGCGTGGGCGCCCTCACGCACTCCGCCCCGGCCCTGGACCTCGGCCTCGATTTCGCCTGACAGCAACAGCGACAGCGACAGCAACTCCTCTCACACGGAGGCGCGGAGCCGCGGAGGAACGGTAAAAGCATTGCGCCGACCCTGGACCTCGGCCTCGACTTCGCATGACAGCAACAGCAACTCTTTTCACGCAGAGTCGCGAAGCAGCGGAGAAACGGTAAAAACATTGGGAACAGCGCTGCGCGAGCGCAGTTCCCACAGCTCGCCGGGCTTCTGCGCATCACCACTCGTTGCCGTGGTGTAGTGCCCTCCGCTGCTCCGCGACTCCGCGTGAAAAGAGTTGCGGTTGTCGTTGCAGTTGAAGGCGCAGGCCAGTTCAGTTCAGCCGACTTCCACCGGCTCAGGAGCCAGCTTCATCGGCACCACCGGCTCCCGCGACATGGTCAACGGCACTTCGAGCACGGAGTCCGTCACGAATCCACCACCGGCCGCACGCAAGTCGGCGGCGATCGCGCGCCGCGTGGCGTCCTGCGGGGAATGCAGGTTTTCGCGATTTTCCTTGAACCGGCGTCCGCTTTGCACGCAGAACAGGTCGCAGAGGTTCAATTCGCGCTCCATCGCGTCCTGTCCGCGCTCGCGCAGCAGGCGCTGCGTGCGACTCAGGACACAGGCGCGGGCGAAGAGTTCGATCGCCATGTTCGAGAGACGCTCGACCAGCATCTGCCGGTCAATCAGCTGCTTCTTGTGCGCCATGATCGCGGCGTCGGTCGCGTCACGCAGCTCGGCCACATGCTTTTCGAAATACTTGCGGTGCGGCTGCAGGCGCGAGTGCATCGGTGTGTCCACCGATGGCTCGTCGCCCACGCGCAGCGCGCTGCGCACCTTGCCGACGACGAACTCGCTGAGTAATCCCATGTGCTTCATCGGTGCTTTCATCGCGTCGCCCAGTTCCTTGAGCGTCTCGGCCGGACCCTGCACGCCGTTCAAGGCGATGAAGAGGCGCAGGATCTCGTTCGCGCCCTCGAAGATGCGGTTGATGCGGGCGTCGCGCAGCTGGCGTTCATATGGCCAGGGCTTGGAAAAGCCACGACCACCAGCCAGCTGCACCATCTCGTCCGATGCGCGCCACACCATCTCCGACGCGAACACCTTCACGCACGCCGCCTCGAGCGAGGCGTCCACGCCATCGCGTGACATGAGCGACGTGAGCATGCCGATCATGCTGTCGGCCGCGTACTGGTCGGCGGCCAGGTCGGCCATCTTGCGCTGCGTGATCTCGAAGTCGGCGAGCGGCTTGCCGAACTGCACACGTTCCTCGCCGTACTGCACGAACTGGCCGATGATCGCACGCGTACCGAGCGTGCAGCCCGCGGCGAGGCTCAATCGACCGGCATTCAACGCATGCACGGCGACCTTGAATCCCTTGCCCACCTCGCCCAGCACGTGATCGATGGGCACTTCGAGATTGTCGAAGCGAAGCTCCGCCTGCGTCGAGCCCTTGATGCCCAGCTTGCGGAACGTGCGCTCCACGTGGAAGCCCGGCATGTCGGGCCGGATGATGAATGCCGTTGGACGCATCACGGTCTTGCCGTCGCGCAGCACGGGCGTCTGCGCGAACGTGGCCAGCACGCCGGCGCGATGCCCGTTGCCGATCCAGTACTTGCGGCCCGTGAGCAGCCAGTGCGTGCCGGCTTCGTTGAGGCGCGCCGACGTCACGATGTGCTGCGCATCAGAACCTGTTTCCGGCTCCGTGAGCGCATAGGCCGCCAGCGTTTCGCCGCGGGCGAGCATCGGCAGGTAGCGCGCCTTCTGCTCATCATTGCCGTACAGCGCGATCGCCTTGCCACCCAGTCCGCAATGCACGCCGACGAGCACTGCCAGGGACGGATCGACGGTGGCCACTGCCGCGAATACACGCGCGTAGCCGGCCGTGGACAGTCCCAGGCCACCATACTCCTTCGGGATGCTGATCCCCAGCAGGCCGAGCCGGCCGAATGCCTTGATCACCTCGTCGGGAATCGCCTCGTCTTCATCGAACTGCGCCGGCGTGATCAGGTCGCCCACCAGCGCGTTCAGGTCGCGTATGAGACGCGCGACGACGGTAGCTTCCTCAGGATCCCGTTGCTCCAGCGAGTCGGGATACGGAAAAATCAGGTCATCGTGGATCTCACCGGCAAACAGACTGCGGGTGAACGAACGTGTGGCGCTGCTCATGGCTTCGGATGCGGCTGGTGACACAGGATCATGACGGCTTGAAGGCTAGGTGGCGCGGGAATGCTTTGAGGGGCGCGCGCTCAGCGGGTGCGGCGCACGGCTGATCGAAGCTGTTGCGCCAGCGCGCCGGCATCGACCGTTGGCAGTTCACAGGTAAACCCGCGGCAGACGAATGCCGTCGCCCGCGAGTTGAGAGGGTTGCGATCACGCAGCAGCGCGGGTGCATCCGCCGCGTGCACGGGGCCCTGCGCCAGGATCAGAGCCGGCACATACATGCGACGCAACACAGCGGTGAGCGCTGCATGTCCGTCATCCGTTCCGACCAGCGCCACCTCGACCGCGCCATGCAGCAGTCGGTCGGCAACACCGAGCCAGTGACCGAAGCCGAGCGGATGCTCGGACATCGGTGCGGCCACGGCGTCGAGCAGCTGCGCGACGATCGCCCGATGCGCGGGCGCACCATCCAGCCCATCGAGCTGCAGCAGCACGTCGCACGCCAGCGAACTTCCCGAGGGCGTGGCGTTATCGGTCAGTTCTCGCGGTCGAGTGATGAGCGCATCGTGATCGCGGGCGGTGTCGTAGAAGCTGCCGGCGTCCGCGTCGTAGAAGTCGCGCAGCATCGCGGCGGCGAGCTGGCGTGCCTGTCGGAGCAGGTCATGCCGGCCCGTCGTTTTGTAGAGCGCGAGCAGGCCCGCCGCCACCGCCGCCTGGTCCTCGAGGAAGCCGGGCTGCTTGCGCACACCATCCATCCACGTGCGTGCGACCCGGTCACCGACCACCATCTCGCGGCACAAGAATCCCGCCAGTCGCTCCGCAGCCACGAGCATCGCAGCGTCGTCGAACACGCGCGCCGCCTCGGCCAGCGCCGCGAGCATCAGGCCATTCCAAGCGGCGATGCGCTTGCGATCGATCGCCGGCGCGACGCGTCTCGCACGTGCCGCGAGCAGCAACTGGCGCACTGACTGCAGCGCCGCCTCCGCCTCGGCGACGGTCATTTCCATGCGGCCGGCAATGATCTCGATCGGTAGCGCGGCCACGAGGATCGACCTGCCTTCGAAGTTCGGGCCGTTGCGCACGCCGTACGCCACCGCGGCAAACGTGAACTGGTCGCCAAGCGCGGCCTGCAGTTCCTCGCGGGTCCAGACATAGAAGCGACCTTCCTCACCCTCGGAGTCGGCGTCGATGCTGGCGTACAGCCCACCGTCGGGCCCGGTCATCTCCTGCATCACCCACGCGACCGTCTCGCGCGTGACACGCTCGATCTCTGCGCTGCCGGTGACCTGCACCAGGTGCGCGCCCAGCTGCACCAGCAGCGCGTTGTCGTAGAGCATCTTCTCGAAGTGCGGCACCACCCACGCCTCGTCGGTGGCGTATCGCGAGAAGCCGCCGCCCAGCTGATCATGGATGCCGCCGCGTGCCATTGCAAGAAAACTTTCGGTCACGATGTCCAGCAGCGCCGGATCTGCGTGCCGCGTGCCGTGGCGCAGCAGGAAGTCCAGCGGCATGGTCTGCGGAAACTTGGGAGCGCCGCCAAAGCCCTGGTGCTCGCGGTCGTGCAGCGTGCGGAGCAGCTGCGCGACGGCGCGCAGCGTGTCGGCCGTCACTGCACCGGAGGGTGTGAGCGGTGCGGCGGCGTTGGCATACAGGGCGCGCAGCGTCGCGGTCGTGGCGTTCACCGCCTCGCGCCGCGTGGTCCACGCGCCCGACACGCTCTGCAGCAGCCGCGTGAAGCTGGGAACGCCCTGAGCATCTGTGGGCGGGAAGTACGTCCCGCCGTAGAACGGTTCGCCGTCCGGGGTGAGGAACACCGTCATCGGCCAGCCGCCGCGCCCGGTCATCGCCTGCACGGCCTGCATGTAGATGCTGTCCACGTCAGGCCGCTCCTCGCGGTCCACCTTCACGTTCACGAATAGTCGGTTCATCAGCGCCGCCGTCGCGGGATGCTCGAACGACTCGTGTGCCATGACATGACACCAGTGACAGGCGGCGTACCCGATGCTCAGCAGGATGGGACGGTCGCTGCCTCGCGCATCGGTGAAAGCCTCCTCGCCCCACGGGTACCAGTCCACCGGATTCCCGGCATGCTGGCGCAGGTACGGCGAGCTTTCGGCCTTCAGTCTGTTCTTCATGCAATCGATACTTGCAAAAGTGGTAGCGCCCGGCTTGGCTTGGCTTGAGCCGAGCAGTCGCAGCAGTTGCGCCCGCCTGATCTGGACGCCTCGTCAATCCGACCCTATATCGCGTGACCGACGGACCATCGAAGATCGCCCCGGCCCGGACCGCTTCCAGCACGCGCTGCCATCGCTTGCTCTGTCCCGTCACCCGCCGCGCCCTCGTCCTCCGCAACCGGCTGCGCGACATCTGTGTGCGTGATGTCTCGTTGCCGATGCTCGTCACACTGCTGGTTCTTGCCACGGCACTCGTCCCACAGCTGCCGCTGCGCGACGCAGTCACCCACCGCGACATGTCGGGCCTGTCGCTGGCGTACAGCCGCGAATTCGCGATTTTCGCACCATTCTGCGCACTGCTCGACATGCAGGCGCTGCTGACGATTCCGCAGCACATCGCGGTGCTGATCACGCTGCTGCTCGGCTTTGCCTGCTGGCGCGCACAGCGGTTCGCACGCGGCACCACATTCCCGGTCTGGCGGCACGAAGCGTTCGGACTGCTGGCCATCGTGCTGCTGGCCCCGGTGCTGATGCTACTGGTGAATGTACTGGTTCCGCGACCCATGGCACGTCTCGTGATCGACGATCCGGATCTGCTCGCCGTCGACGTGCATGCGCACACGGCGTCATCACATGATGCACGCCCGGACTGGACGGCGACGCGTGTCCGCGAGTGGCATCGGGCCAGCGGGTACGACGTGGCGTACATCACCGACCACAAGCGATTCGGGGGTGCCATCGATGCGGTGGCGCTGAATCCGCGCCGCGCCGGCGACGACGTCGTGCTGCTCTCGGGCCTCGAGATGCGCAACGCCGGCCAGCATGTGAACGTGCTCTCGATGACGCAGGCGGAGACGACGCATGTCGTGCACGGCGACCACTTGAAGAAAGGCATCCGCCTTGCCGATGGACGCACGCCGATCATCGTGCAGACCATTCCGTTCGACGTTCGCTGGTTCGCCGGCCGGCAGCAGGATTCACTGGCGCGAACGACGGCCATCGAGATCAACGACGGCGCCCCGCGGGGCCTCACGACGGGGCTCAAGCGGCATGCAGAGATCCTGGCACTCGCTGATTCGCTGAACCTCGCGCTCGTTGCCGGATCGGACAATCATGGTTGGGGCAACACCGCTTCGGGCTGGACGCTGGTGCGCGTGCCTGGTTGGCGCGATCTCTCGCCGGAGGCGCTGGCCGTGCGCCTCGAGCAGGTCATGGCGGGCGGGCGCCACTCGACGCAGGTGGTCGAACGTCGCACGCCGCTGTTGCTCACGGTGCCGCAGGTCGCCATGACGGTGCCTGTCGCACTCGTTGCGACGGCGCGCGGGCTCACGCCGCCCGAGCGGGTGAGCTGGATCGTCTGGGGCTGGAGCACGTTGCTGGTGCGGCTGGGCATTCGACGCGCGGCGCATCTCGCGCTGGCGCGTGCGCGCCTCGCGCGGCAGCGTCGTCGCCAGCGCATCCGGATCGTGCCCATCGGCGGCTCGGTGGGCCTGCAGCGCTGATGGCCGGCGGCCATATTCGGGGGCGCGCTGCGGCGACCGGCTGCGGTGTCTCTCACCGAAACATTCCGTCACATGGCCGACGCCGTCGCTGCTGATCTGGACCGCTTTCTCGTCGAGGCGCACGTACGCATCCACGACGAGCTGCACGACTTCCTCCGTATTCCCAGCGTGAGCGCGCGCAGCGAGCACACCCCCGACGTGCGTCGCGCGGCCGAGTGGGTGGCAGCACAGTGCACGGCCATCGGAATGACGACGTCCGAGGTCATCGACACGCCCGGACATCCCGTCGTGCTGGCCGAGTGGCGGAAGGCGCCAGGCAAGCCCACGGTGCTGATCTATGGGCATTACGACGTGCAGCCGCCGGAGCCGCTGGAGCTCTGGACCTCGCCGGCCTTCGAGCCGACCGTGCGTGACGGCAAGCTGTACGCCCGCGGCAGTGTGGACGACAAGGGCCAGCTTTTCCTGCACCTGAAGGCGCTCGAGGCGCACCTCGCCGCACGCGGCACACTGCCGGTGAACGTGATCGTGCTGGCCGAGGGGGAGGAGGAGGTCGGGAGCGAGCACCTGTCGTCGTTCATCGAGGCGCATCTGGAGCGGCTTCGGTGCGACGCCGTCGTGATCTCCGACTCCACGATGTTCGCACCCGGCCAGCCGTCGATCCTGAGTTCGCTGCGCGGGCTGGCCTACTTCGAGATCCGTGTGCGCGGGCCGCAATCGGACCTGCACAGTGGCATGTATGGCGGCGCCGTGGTGAACCCCGCGATGGAACTGGCGCGCATCCTGTCCACGCTGCACCACATGGACGGTCGGATCGCCATCCCCGGCTTCTACGACGACGTGAAGCCATTTCCCGCCGCGGTGCGCGAGCAGATGCGCAGCCTGCCATTCGACGAGGAGCAGTTCCGCGAGGAGGTCGGCGCGCCGGCGCTTGGCGGCGAGAGCGGCTACACGGTGCTCGAGCGGCTCTGGACGCGTCCGACCTGTGAAGTGAACGGGCTGCTCAGCGGATATACCGGCGAGGGGGCCAAGACGGTGCTGCCGGCCCACGCGATGGCGAAGGTCAGCTGCCGGCTGGTGCCGGATCAGGATCCGGCACTCATCGAGCAGCTGATGCACGAGCATGTGCAGTCGGTTGCCGCCGCGGGCGTGACGGTCGAGGTGCAGCACCTGCATGGCGGCAAGCCGTGGCGAGCCGAGCTGAGCGGCCCGATCTTCGAGGCCGCGCGCCGGGCACTCACGGCGGCGTTCGGCAGGGAGCCGGTGATCACCGGTGAAGGCGGCTCGATTCCCGTGGTCGGCGACTTTCAGCGATTGCTGAACGTGCCGGTGCTGCTGGTCGGGTTCGGGTTGCCGGGGGAGAATGCGCACGCGCCGGACGAGTGGATCAGCATCGAGAACTTCGAGCTCGGCATGCGCGCGATGGCGGCACTCTGGGACGAAATGGCTGCGTCGTGACGCCATGCTGTTCTGATGCGTGAGACTGAACGCAGACGGGCAGCAGATGGACTCCATTGCTCGTCTGCACTTGCGATCACCGCGAGGTCATCTCCAACATCACCACTTCCACTCGCGCGAGAGGAACAGGCCGAGGTTCTGGAAGGCGTTCGGCGCATTCGTGTCGAGCGTCTGGCTGGTGAGCAGGAAGCGCGGACCAAACGTCGTCTCGAGCCGGTAATTGCGAGGCAGGCGATACTCCCAGCGCACGCCGATCGGCGAGATGTTGCCCTGCGTCGGCGCGAAGTTGGCCGGTGTCAGCGTGATGGCCGTGTAGTTCCGCGTGCCGAAGTAGCGGCCGTACTCCAGCTCCGTCGCGAGCAGGAAGCCGCTGAACCCGGTGAAGAGGTTCTGCACTTCAGGGGCGGTGCCGTTGGCGGTGATGTTCAGCACATCGGCGCCCAGCACCCGTGCCAGGTTGCCCTCCGCACCATTCAGCAACGCGCCGAGCGCGGTGGCGGAAAAGAACCGGTTCACGGCTGCCGCGGTGCTGCCCACCAGGGAACCGCCGCTGGTCGCTCCCGAGTTGCCTGAGCCGGACTGCGACAGCAGCGATCCACTGGTATTGCCGAAGGCGAGATAACTGATGAGGTCCGTCTGCGGGATCGGTGGCTGCGCATCGCTCTCCAGCGAGAGGCGTGGGCGCAGCAGCGTGCCACCGATGTTCAGGCGGATGGCCAGTGCCCCCTGCGAGGCCTGCCGCACCTGCACTTCGGCGATGGCCTGCAGCAGCGGGTTCAGGTCCGAGGTGCCGATGAACGTCGCCGAGCCGCGCACGATGTTGAATCGTTTGCCGAGGAACTCGTACTGACCGCGTTCGGTGGCGACGATGCCGTCCAGCGTGACGGCGCCGGTCTCCGGACTGAGTGCCACCGCGAGTTCACCGTCGGTGAACACCTCGACGTTCGCCTCGGCGCTCCGCACCCACATGTCACGGTCGATGCGGGCGGCGATCTGTGTCTTGAGGCCGCGCACGAACGGCGACGGCGGGGCGATGAGTCCCCGTTCGAACGCCTGCGTGCTGTCCACCGCACCAAGGACCGCCGGATCGTTCGCGCTCAAGACCTGCGTGGCCCGACGCTCGTTCTCCAGGCGGTACACACCGTCGCGCACACGCACGCTGCCTTCCACCGTAGTGGCGGTATACGGTCCCTTCATCGTCATGTCTGCGAGGATGCGGATGCGCCCCTTCTTGCCGTCGAGCACGCGTGCATTCCGCGCGACGAGTGCGAGATCGAACACCGGGTCGCTCAGCGTGGCGAGCGATACGCCACCGCTGGTGCGGATGGTGCCGTCGCCGCTGCGCACGTGCACCGAATCCACCACCAGCGAATCACCCTTGAACTGCATGTCGGCGGACATGTCACGCAGCGGCAGATCAGCGTCGACGACGTAGGCTTCACCGTTGCGCAGGCGCATGGTGCCGTCGAACCGCAGCTTGTCGGGCAGCGTACCGCGCACCTGCACGCGGCCCACCGTCTGGCCCTTCACGTTGGTGATCGACGGGCTCAGTTGCGGGATGATGTCGAGCGGCAGCGAGTCGAGCCGGATGTCGGCCACCATGGGCAGATCGAGCAGGCGCTTCGGACTGCCGCTGAGTGCAAGATCAACCGGAATGGTCGCATCGGCCCGTGCGTTCGGCTGCTGCCCCGCACGACGCACTTCGGCGTACGCCACGGCCTTGCGGTCAGCGTAGTTCATGCGCGCGCGGAACTCCGGCAGCGGCAGGCTGTCGTATACCACGTCACGGACTGCGCCGAGGAAGGTGATCTTCGGATTCGCAGCCGGTCCGTCCACGTACAAGTCGGCTGACACGCGGCCGTCCACCGGTGACACCGACTGCGCCAGATCGGCGAGGTCGGCGAGCCGGGTATTCCGGATGGCGAGCGTGACGTTGGTGGAGCCGGCCGTATCCACCGCGGCATCCACCTGCAGGCGGGCATCGCTGCCCTGCGCCTCGAGTGCGAGCGAGTCCACCACCAGCTTGCCCTGCGCCCACGACGCGCGCCACGCATACGGACTGTTCCACTGCGACGATCGCAGCACCAGCGACGTGCTGTCGACGCGAGCCTGGTATCGCGCGGCATCGAGGACCAGCGCGCCGCGCAGGGCGATGCCCGTGCTGTCGATCAGGTGCACGTCGATGTTCAGGTCGCCGGTGCCGGTGGCCAGGGTGTTGCGGCGCCAGTTGTACCCTGCGGCGATGCGCAGGGAATCCACGTTGTAGCCGCCAACGCTGATCGCATCGGCATCGCCGGTCACGCGCGCGCTCGAGCTGTCGGTGAGCAGGTGGTTCCACACCGGCATCAGTGACAGGCGCAGCACGCTGCTGCCATTGAAGAACAGGTCAGTGCCGTCCACCGCGCCGCGGCCGCTGATGTCACGCAGCCAGCCATCGAGCGTGAGGCGCAACGTGACGCGGCCCGCCAGCGAGTCGCCGCGCACCGGTCCAGGTGCCGTGACGCGCAGTGCGAGCGGTGCGAGTCCGCGTGCGGCACGTTCCACCTCCGTGCGGCGAGCCAGTGCGACGGAATCAGCGCGCTGACGGCGCAACGACCGCGCAATCGCCGCCTGTGTCAGTGCGACCTGCGCGGTATCACCGGGCAGGTAGGGACGAAGCCGCTGCAACGAGTCGATCTCGATGGCCACAGTCAGCGTGCCCCGCTGGCCGTCACGGAGGCCGAAGGTTCCATGTCCGCCGCCCTGTGTTCCGCCGATGCGCAACAGCAGCGTGTCGAGTTGCAGCAGCCCGTCGTGCGCCTCGGCCACCAGCGCAACCGTGTCGACACGCACGCGGTCGACGTCGGAGGCACGCAGGTCCACGACCATCGTGCCGTCGAGATCCGCGACCGATGTGCCGCGCAGGTTCACCTGCGCGATGCCGACGAGGGTCGTCTTGAGCGCTGTCGGTACAAGGCGCTGCAGGTCGAGCGAGTCGACGGTGAGCTGCACGTTGGCAAACGAGGGCCCGCGGGCCGGCACGCCGAAGCGCCCCGTCACCTGCACCGCGCCGGCCGTATCGACCCGGATGACGCTGTTCACCGCCATGTCCGATGCCACGCCACGCAGCGTCAGCGTACCAGTCGCGTTGCCCCGCAGGTCGAGCGCCGGCGCGAAGCGGCCCATTGCACGCAGGTTGAGCGGTGCGAAGGCCAGGCGTGCGTCGAAGCGCGGTTCGGCGCCGGCGATGTTCACGCGCGCCGTCCCGTTGATCCGCGACTGGAGGCCGGCAACCGAATGCGCGAGCGCCATGCGAGTGTCGAGCCAGCCATCGGTGCGGCCACTCACCGTCACCACGCCGCCGATACGCCCGCCAAGCGGCTGCAATGCTTCGCTGGCGAGCGTGACGGGTGCGGGTGCAATGTCGAGGCGCAGGTTGCGCGTCTCCAGCGCGCCGCGGCTGAAGCCTGCCTGCCCGCGCATGCGCACGGCCAGCGGTCCCGCCTCACGATCGGCAAAACGGAAGCTGCCATCGATGCTCGAGCGTTCCAGCGCGCCCTTCGCGAGCAGCGTGCCGTTCAGCACACCGGAGCGCGGAATCTCGACGTCGGGCATCGCACGCCCGAGCGTCCGCGTGTCGAGATTCGTCAACCGGATGTTCACGTCGTTGAAGCGCGTGTCGTCCTTGTCGAATCCGAAGTCGGCGGTGCCGTCCAGACGCGCCGTCTCGAGGGCCAGCGCCATGCCGGCAAGGCGGATGTCGCTTGACGTCCCGTTCAGCACGTAGCGCACATCGGTGATGCGGCCGGTCGCACCCTTCGGCAGCGTCGGCACCAGCCAGAGCCAGTCGTCGGTGATCAACTCTGGCGCCTTCGCCACAAGGCGCGTGTTGCCGCTGTTGATGTTGTACTGCCCCTCCATCGTGGCGCGTGACCTCGGCAGTCGTGCGGCGATGTCGCGGAACCAGATACTGTCCTTGTCCACGAACACCGTGCCCTTCACATCGCGCAAGTCGAGTGCCGGTGGATGAAACGGCTTCACGATGGCGTGGCCACGCGCGATCTCGAACTTCTGCGCCGTTTCGCCCGGATATTTGATGCGGGCATACGGCGCGCTGAGCGTCACGTGTTCGAGAATCGTGACACGCTGCTGCCCACCCGGCACCGTGATCACGACAGGGCGCAGCTTGCCGGCCAGTGCCAGCGCCAGCAGTGAATCGCGCTGCCGCTCGGGACGCCACGCTTCCACCGTGTACGGACTCCGCGCCTCGATGCGCGCGTCGATCAACGTCACGTGCTTCAGCTCCACCCAGTCGCCGAACTGCGGGCCGGCGGCACGCGCCCGCTTCGTGGTGTCGGGGAAGAGGATCGCATCCCAGTTCCACCGCCTGCCCGGCAGACGATTCAACACGATCTCGGCGCGCTCGGCGCGCACATCGTCGAGGATCACGCGCCGGCTCCACAGGTCGCCGACCGACCAGCGCGCCTTCAGCAACGGCACTTTCAGGAACGGCGAACCCGCAGAATCGGTGATCACGACATCGTGAATCGTCGCGCGCGAGAACGCCGGCAGCTCGAGCTTGCCGATGCTGACCTTGCCGGCGAACTGCTTGTTCAGCGCCCGCTCGATCATCCCGCGGACCTTCTCGTTGCCCCACGCCGTCGTCGGCAGGTACACCACCGCCGCGACGGCGAGCAGCAGCGCGCTGCCGGCGAACGCCGCGGTCAGCTTCGCGATCTTCGCCTTCTTCAGAACGCCTCCCCGATGGAGAGGTGCAGCGTCAGCTGGTTGAAGATGCCGCCGAAACCGGTGCCGGTGGCGGGATTGGAGCCACGCCTGTTCCGGATCTCGAACAACCCGTCGGTACGCGTGGCGCCCCACGACGCATCACGTGGATCGAGTTCGGTGATCACGCTGAGTTGCTCGCGCGATCGTGGGTTGTAGCCCAGATCCACGCGAATCGGACCCACCGGGCTGAGATAGCGTATGCCGATGCCTGGCGTGAAGACCGTGGCGGTACCACGCAGTTGGGCCCCGACCGATCCGGCATCGATGAACACGGCAGCGGTGAGCGGCCCCCAGAAATGGTTGCGCGCCTCGATCGAGGTTTCGATCATCGCCTCGCCGCCGAGTGGCTTGGGCAGGAAGTCGTTGTCCTCGAAGTTCGACGTGCGGCGGCCGTTCACGATCGGTGCCGTGAGTGTATCCGTCTGGCAGGCCGGTAACGCGACCGTGGGTGCGCACGGGAGTCGCCCGCCGCGCAGCGTCGGATCGGCAAGCAGCGAATCGAAGCCGGCCTGCGTCGGCTGGAACACCGACCGCGGAACCACGAGAAAGCGCGGCCCGAGTTGGTTCTCACCGTAGCCGCGCACGGAGCGCGAGCCGCCGGCATAGAAGCGCTTGCGCGGCAGGATGACGGGTCTGCCTCCGACTTGTCGCGCGCTCGCGGTGCCACCGAACCCTGTCACCGCACCGGCACGTCCGTGCACCGCGACCGTGAGCTTCTCCGTCATGCGAAAGTACTTGGCCCCTTCCACCTCGAGTCGTGCGTAGCCGAACTGCGAGCCGGTCCAGGCATTGGCGTACTCCAGTTCCGAACGCCAGGAATAACCTCGCGTCGGCCCGATCGGATCGTCGCGCCGGTCGCTCGAGGCCGTGAGTGCGAGCGGTGCGAGGCGCTGCGTGCTCTGCAGCACCCGCAGCGAACTCTGGTCGCAGACGCCGAAGTTCACACAGAAGTACGCGTCGGCGGCGCTCGTGTTCGTCAGCTCCATGCGGTACTGCAGCGTGACCGGCACGTACGGCGACACGTTGCGCGTGAAGCTCGCTGCCGCACCGCCACCCGTCTCGATGAACACGCCGGGCGATGACCGCCGGAAACCGAACACACTGACACCGGTCTGGTTGCGGTAATCGCTGAGCCAGCGGCGACGCAGATCGGCGTTCAGCTGAAATGTCGGCTCGAGGTACTGAGGTGAGCCCGCCACCTGCGTGTTCTTCAGCACGTTCTGAAACGGCCCGACACCCACCAACTGCGGCGCGAGCAGGTTGCCCACGGTTGCCTGCAGCGACAGTCGGCCGGCGTTGTTGCGGAAGTTCGCATTCAGATACCGCGCGTCGAACTGCAGGAAGTCCACCGTGCTCACACCACCCGTCACGCGGAACGAGCGCGGCGGCAGTTCTTCCACGGATGCGATCAGCCGCTTCAACGAATCGGTCGCGCCGGATTCCACGCGTACCACCGCGCGACGGAAGAACCCCGCCGCATACAGCGCACGCTGGCTCTCGATCAGTCGTTCGCGCGAATATCGTGTGCCCTTCTTCACGCCCATCGTGTTGGCGACGAGCCGCGGGTCGTAGCGCTCGGTGCCTTCCACGCGCACCGAGTCGATCACCGTGCGGTACAGCTTGTTCACTTCCAGCGTCACCGCGGCCTTCGGACTGCCCGTATCCACGACGGCGACAGGATTCAGCGTGACGTCACCGTATCCACGCGAATCGAGCCGGGCGGCGATGCGAACGGCGATGGTGTCCAGCTCGATCAGGTCGAGCGGATCGCCAGGCGAGAGGCTCACCAGTGCGCGCTTCTCGCGACTGCTGAACAGTGAATCGAGGGCGCCGATGTCCAGGGTGCCGACGACGGTCGGCGGCCCCTCCTGCACGCGCACCTCGATGGTCACTTCCCCGTTGTCGTCCTTCGCGATCACTGGCGTGACCTGCGATGCACGCCAGCCCCGCTTCCAGTACAGCACGCGCAGCCGGAGCATGTCGCGATCGAGCTCGGCACGATCCAGCCGCTTCTTGTTGCGAAGAAATCCCAGTGGAATGACGGTGCAGTACCTCGGCACGAACTTGCACGCCGACGACACCGTCTCCATGGCCGCCTTCAGTTCGTCGTCGCTGATCTTCGCGTTGCCGCTCACCTTCAGCGCCTTGATCACCGGCTGCGTCACCACGCGCGTCAGCGATGGCTTCTGCTGCGCGTCCGCTGATATGGCAGCGACGCAACCGAGCAGTACAACGCCCGCCGCGACGAATGCGCGACGGGCGTTGCACATGATGGCGAACCGAAGGTTCACAGGCCAGCGAGCAACGCGTCGTTGTTGGTCGTGGCCGCGATTCTCTTGATCAACCATTCCATTGCGCCCATGGGAGGCATCTGCTGAAGACCGCGGCGCAGCATGTAGATGGACTGCACCTGATCCGGCTTGTAGAGCTTTTCCTCACGTCGTGTTCCGCTCGCGGGGATGTCGATTGCAGGAAAGATGCGACGTTCCGCGAGACCGCGATCGAGCTTGATCTCACAGTTGCCGGTGCCCTTGAACTCTTCGAAGATCACGTCGTCCATGCGCGAACCGGTCTCCACGAGTGCGGTCGCGATGATCGTCAGGCTGCCGCCGCCGTCTTCCGGCGCCACGTTGCGAGCCGAACCGAAGAACGCCTTCGGCTTCGCCATCGCATTCGCATCCAGGCCGCCCGACATCGTGCGGCCCGTGCCCCGGTTCGCCGTGTTGAATGCACGTCCCATGCGCGTGATCGAATCCAGCACGATGACGACGTCCTTGCCAAGCTCCACCAGACGGTGCGCACGCTCCGTGACGATCTCCGTCACGTCCACATGACGCTGTGCCGGCTGGTCGAAGCTCGATGCAATCACCTCACCCACTTCCCATGAAATCGCCTCGCTCACTTCCTCGGGCCGCTCGTCGACCAGCAGCAGCATGAGAATCGCGTCCGGGTGGTTCAGGTGGACACCCTCCGTGATCGCCTGCAGCAGCGTGGTCGTGCCGGCACGGGCCGGTGCCACGATCAGCGCACGCTGTCCGTACCCGATCGGGGCAATCAGGTCGATCGCGCGGCGCGTGATCTCCGGTCCCGCCTTCGCCGGCCGACCGGTCTCGAGCGTCAGGCGCTTGTTGGGATAGGACGCCGTGAGGCTCTTGAACTCGTTCCGGCGGACGTTCGGATCCGGCGCCATCTCGTTGATGGACGTGATCTCGCAGACCGTCGGACGCTTGCGCTGGTCGTGGCCCCAGGCGGCCGTGATCAGGTCCGCTCGTCGAAGCTGGAATTGCCGGGCAAGCCAACCGGGAATGAACACGTCGCCCGGCCGCGGCAGGTACCTCGCCGATCCCCTGCGGATGACCCCGCCAACGCCGCGCGCCGGATCGTACCAGCCGGTGACCGTTGCCTCGGC
>JACMPK010000196.1 GCA_014377535.1 Gemmatimonadaceae bacterium | reverse complement strand
TTCGCCACGCGATTCCTGCAGGCCTCGATTGCGTGCCCAGTTCAGACCAGGCGTGGGTTCGTGCACATGTCGCAGCAGGTCATGCGCACGCGCGCTCGCACGGCGAAGCCGCACAACGCAATCAGCGGTCAGGGTGGTGGTGGGCGCGTTGTCCACCACGATGACCTCGAACGACGGGTACGACATGGCCAGCAGTGCATCGAGGCATCGCGCGAGCGAGTCGGTGCGATCGCGCGTGCACACGACGACGCTGATGAACGGAGACGTGAGTGCTCCAGCCAGTGGCAGATTGGCCTCGAGCTGCTGCCGCACGACGCTGCGCAAGGTGGCTTGCGGCAGCTGTGCAATGAGTTCGCGCCGCAGCCGCGCGTCGGAAATGCTCTGCCCGGGTCGCACGAGCTGCAGCCAGCCCAGCGGCCTGCCCTGATGGCGCACGAGCACACGCGCGAGATGCACCTCACGCTGCAGCTCGAGCGACATGGGCGCTGCGGTGAGTTCCCACTCGAACAGTGCGATTGGCGCATGCACATGCGGCAGCTGGTGTTCCGAAACAGGCGACCCGCGCATCCCTGCGTCGTCAGCCATCGTGCTCGTGCCGCGTGGCGCGCACGGTGCGCAGACGTTCTTCCGCCGGTGCCTGAGCCGGGCTGTCGTCGTTCGCTCGCGATGACGTGATTGCCAGGGCAGCGGCCAGCGATCGGCGCGGTGCCGCGGCGGGAAGCGTCGCCACGTCAGTGGCATGCAACTCACACATCGACAGCGCGAAGCGAAGCTCGTGCGCCAGTGAGGTCGCGAGCATGCGGCGCACGTGCCCACCGTGCAGTCGCTCGGCGTTCACAGGCGCAATGCTGCTTCCCACATGCAGATCGCGAATGGTCACCGTGATCGCGTCGGGTCTCCGTTCGTCGAGCAGTTTTTCTGCCGCGTCGATGCCGTCAGCCAGGTCCAGAACCAGGTGTGTGGTACCGTCCACCCATGCATCGGCTGCAACTTCGCATTCATTCAAGAGTGTGCACAGCACGTGCCGTGACCCCACCTGCAATGCTGCGCCGCGCCAGTACGAATGGAACAGCACCGCTCCCTGCAGTGCGCGCCATGCGCTCCGCCACTTCAGCTGCTCGAACAGCCGCAGCAGCGGCAGCGCCACACCCTCCAGCAGGGCCGCGACGCCCGACGCCATCATGAACGCTGTGTCACGCAACAGGCGGTGGGCCGGCTGGGCCGAAAGTGCGGATTGTGCGAGCGGTGATACGCGCACGAGTTCGGGCCATCGCTGCAGGAGAAGCACGTCGGCACGGCCCTCGGCAACCTTGCGTGGCAGCAGTCGCCGGATGCCGCGCACGTCATGATGGATGCCGCCGCCCACACGCGTGAATCCCACGCGCGCATTGGCGCGGAGTAGCCGGAGGCCAAGTTCCAGATCCTCGTGGCAATGTGTCAGCGCCTCATCGAAGCCGCCGATGTCGCGGAACACCGCCGTCGACATCGAGAGCACGCCGGTGAAGATCTCGTCGTGCGTGAAGCGATGCCCGCGCTCCGACATGCGCTCGAACTGCTGCTCCCACCATCCCCACGCCGCGACATGTTCGAAGCTCGCCCCCGCGCCGCGCACCGGTACCGGCGCACCGACCAGCACGAGTTGCTGGTTCAGCTGCTGCGCGACGGCGTGCCGCGAGGTGTGCTCGACCAGCATGCCGGGGAGCGGCTCGATGTCATCGTCGATGAAGAGGAGCGTCGTGCCGCGCGCTGCGGCAGCGCCTGCGTTGCGCGCGACACCTGAGCCGCGCGCCGTCTCGTGCTCGATGATCGTGAGGGGAAACGACCACTGACCAGCCTTGATCGACTCCTGCAGCAGGGCGCGCGTGCCATCGGAACAGCCATCGGCAATGACGATGACCTCAAAGCCGCCGGACACAACCTCCTCGGCGTGACCTCGTTGCGTGTTCAGGCAGGTCAGAAGTCGCAGCACGGACGATGCGCGATCGTGCGACGGGATCACGACGCTGATCGTGATCCCGTCGTTGACGCAGGAACGGATCATGGCATGGCCTCGAACGCACGCTGCGCGCGGCGCGAACGCAGGTAGGCCGCCGGGCCCTCGAAGCAGCCGCGGATCTCCGCGATGGCCAGGTCGCGTGGCAGCAGCGTGCGACGGCCAAGCAAACCGGCCATCAGCGAGGAGAGCTGCCAGAAGAGCCACGCCGCGGCGACATACGCGGCACGCCACTCACCGTGCATCGCGTGTCGGGTGAGGTATGCCCAGACGCCAGTGCCGTACCCTCGCACCGCGCTGCGCAACTCGTGCCATTCGCGACGATGACGGTGCCAGCTTAGCGCGGACGGCTCATACACGATGACATATCCGGCGGTCAGAATGCGCGTGAAGTAATCGTGATCGCCGCCGGACTTCGTGGGCGTCCCGGCGTCGAGCGCCTCATCGAACGGACCGATCAGCTCGAGAACGTTGCGGCGCAGTGCCATGCTGGCGCCGGCACCCACGCGCGACACGAAGAACGCGTCGTCGGTGATACCGTCATGCACGACCCGCGCATAGCCGCGGCCGAAGCCGTTCGTACGTTCGAAGAACTCCTGGGCCGGCGTCTCGAGCTCCAGCGGCAGAATCAGGCCGGTGACACAGAGCGTGCGCGGATTGGCGAAGTTGCCGCTGATGGCACGCAGCCATCCCGGGTCGACCTCGGCGTCGTCATCACAGAAGATCACGATTTCGCCCGTGGCCGCACGCAGTGCGCGGTTCCGCGCGATGTCGAGTCCCGGCCGATCCTCACGGATGTATCGCACGCGTGCATGGTGCTGCACGAGTGCGCGGACGGCGTCGGCATCGCGCGACGCACTGTCGATCACGAGCACCTCCTGCGCGTCGTCGGGCAGCAGCTGCATGGAGGCAAGGCAGCGTTCCAGGTCTGCCAGTCGATCACGCGTGCAGATGGCGATCGTGGCGCGCGGTCGCTGGGTGCCGGCGTGCGGGTCCCAGTCCAGCCAGTCGTCCAGCTGGAGCATCGCGATGTGGTAGCCCGCCACCTGTTCCACAGCGTCGCGCAAGCGTCGCGCGTCGAGTGCGCCGGCCACCAGCGGCACCCCGACATGTCCTGCGGGTCGGCCTTGCCAGCTCACCACCAGCATCGCGCGCTGGTATCGCGGCTCGAGCTGGAGCGAGTGGGGCAGGGCAGTGGCCTCGATGCGAACGACGGCGGTCGGCATCAGGTGGTGAGGTGACGTTCGTCGCGGACGACGAGTTGCGCGTCGGCGTTCATCTGCACGATGCCGTGGAAGGAAGAACCTTCGCGTACGTCGACGCTGACCGACGGGCCGGTGAACGACACGCGCTCCATGGCGCGGTCCCATGCGTACGTCTCGATCAGGTACACGCCGCGTTGCACGTTCATCTGGAGTGCAATGGCGATGTCAAACGGTCCGGCGGTAGGAAACTGCATGCCGAAGGCGTCGGTGCTGCACTCGAAGAGCAGTTCGCCACTGGCTGCGGAGCGCACACCGACGCGGATCGTTTCCTGCGCGGCCCATGCATCGGCGCGCGCCGCGCAGGACAGGGCCACCGTGAGCGTCTGGCCGGAGTCCAGCACGCTGGCCGATGTTTGTATGGCCTGAATGCTGATGGCGCCATCGCCGGCGGCGCGGGGCCGCGCGCTGGCGCCGCCAAGGTAGGCCAGCACGCAGGCGTCGGGTGTGCCATTGGCGATCACGCGACCGCGGTCAAGCAGCAGGGCGTGCGTGCAGAGAGTGGTGATGGCTTCCAGCTGATGCGAGACGACCACCACCGGAATCGCGCCCTGCACGAGCGCCTGCACGCGTGCAAAGGCCTTGGCCTGGAACGCCGCATCACCCACGGCCAGCACTTCATCCACGACGAGGAGGTCAGGATCGAGATGCGCAGCGATGGAGAAGCCCAGGCGCGCCTGCATGCCGCTGGAGTAGCGCTTGACGGGCGTGTCGATGAAGAGCGAGACGCCGGAGAACTCGACGATCTCGTCAAAGCGACGTGTAATCTCGCGACGTTCCATCCCCATGATGGCGCCCTGCAGGTAGACATTTTCACGGCCGGTGAGATCGGGGTGGAAGCCTGCGGCCACCTCGATCAATGCACCGATCCGGCCACGCACGAGTCGTCGACCATGAGTGGGCTGCATGATGCGCGTGAGCAGCTTGAGGATCGTGGACTTGCCCGCGCCGTTCGGTCCGATCAAGCCGAGCGCCTGCCCACGCTCCACGCGAAAGCTGATGTCGCGCAGGGCCCAGAATTCACCATGCCACAACCCTTCGCCAGGCTCGCGCCTGCCGATGAGTCGACGCGCAAACGACGGAATCGCGTCGCGCAGCCGGTTGTGCACCTCGCCGTACCGGAATTTCTTCCAGACGCCGGCGAATTCGATGTAGCCGTCGTGGTGCCTGATCACACGTAGTCGGCGAAGTTCGCCGATGCGCGGCGAAACACGATGGTGCTGAGCAGCAATCCTCCAAGCGCCACACTGCCGGCATACACCAGATAGGCCGGTGACCAGATCACGGCTCCGGTCGTGCCGATCAGTGGCGTGGCAAGATCGTGGCCGGTCACGATCGCGAGCCGCGCCCCCTCCAGCAGGCCGGTGAGCGGGTTCATGGCGAACAGGCGCACGCCGCGTGAGCCGAAGGCGTCGAGGTCGAAGAAGACCGGTGAAAAGAAGATGCCGAAACTCGTCACGAGTTGGACGACGTGCTTCACATCGCGGTAAAAGACATTTGCGCACGAGGCGAGCAGCACGATCGCGATGGTCAAGGCGACGAGGAGCACGATGATGAGCAGCAACCATGCAGCGCCGGTCATGTGCCCAATGCCGAGCAACGGAAACATGACGAGCAGCGCTGCGGCACCGATGGAGGAATCCACGGCCTGAGTCACCACTGCCGAGACCGGCAGTAGCTCGCGCGGGAAATAGACTTTCGTGACGAGCGCGAGATTGGCGGTGAGGCTTGCCGTGCCAAAACCAAGCGCACCGATGAAGAAAGTCCACCCGACCGATTTGATGGCGAGCCCAGCGAGCTCAACGGTCGCGACGCCTCGTCCAGCCATCGAGGCGTACGCGGCCTTGATGATCGCGCCGGCAAGCACCACGACGAGGGGCGTGAGCACAGCCCAGAGCACGCCGAGCACGGACTGCTTGTATCGGATGCGGAGGTCGCGCGCGGTCAGCTGGAGCAGCAGTTCGCGATAGCCGATCATGTCACGTCCGACATCCGCCAGCATCTGCCATGCGGTGGCGCCAGGTTCGTCACCATGCGGCGCTGGACCTGATTCGCTGCGCGCGTAGGTCGCGGCGTGTGCCGCGGCGTCGTATATCATCGCATTTCGACGGAATGGTGAAACATGTAACGATAAGTACCGAAAACCGACTCGTGAAAAACCGAGTACGGTACTTGTGCGCATGCGTCCTTTGCGCGTTGAAAATGGTCGTAACCGAACCCGGAGACGCACGCATACATAGCTTGCACTGTTTGCGGCCTGATGACCGTGCGCAAGGTATACACGCGAGATGACGATGCAGACGTCATCACACGCTTTCGCAACCTGATTTCGTGAAATCTCCGTTTGATGAGTTCGCTGGTAATCAGGTCGTCATGAGTCCGCGCGCTCGCTCGGTGCACCGGGCGCACTCCGTCGTCGCTGGTATTGCCACGCTTGGGTTGGGCGGCATGTGGCTCACGCTCGTGCTCGATGGCTTGACCGTGGCGGCCACGATTTTCGTCATAATTCTCGTCGCCGCGGGCATCCTCAGCTGCGGCGTGCGCTGGCTGTCGCTGCCTCGCATGATGCGTCCGATATACCGCGCGCCATCCAGCAGATTGCGCATCGCCGCCGTGACGACGTTCGTGCCCACGCATGAGCCGCTGGACATGCTGGAGCGATCGCTGGTCGCCATGCGCGACATGCAGGAACTGCACGATACGTGGGTGCTGGATGAATCGAACAGTGAAGCGGTGCGTGCGCTCTGTCACAGGCTTGGCGTCCGGCACTTTTCTCGCGCTGGCGAACCAAGGTATAACCAGCTTTCCGGTACGTTCCGCGCCAATACGAAGCATGGAAACTACAACTCGTGGTGCGAGTGCAACGGTTTTGCGGAGTATGACGTGCTCGCGATGTTCGATCCGGATCATATCCCCGATGTCACCTACCTGCAGCGAACGCTCGGTTACCTGTCTGACCCACGCGTGGCGTTCGTGCAGCCGCCGCAGGTCTACTACAATCAGGCGGCAAGCTTCGTGGCACGTGGCGCGGCAGAAGAGAGTTACTCGTATTATTCCACGCACCTGATGGTGAGCTATGCGCTGGGTCACACAATCGTCATCGGCAGTCACGGCGTGCATCGACTTGCAGCATTGCAGGACGTGGGCGGTTTTCCGGCCCACGATGCCGAGGACTTGTACCTGACCATGCTGTATCGCGCTGCGGGGTGGCGAGGCGTGTTCGTGCCCGAAGTGCTTGCCATGGGGCTGACCCCCATGCACTGGTCGAGTTACCTGCAGCAGCAGCAGCGATGGGCCAGGTCGCTGCTCGACCTCAAGTTCCGCGTGCTGCCCGCGCTGGCGACACGATTGTCGCCGCTGGAGCGTGTCGCGAACCTGGTGCATGGCGTCTGGTACCTTCGGGCGCTGGCGCTGCCGGTCCTGTATGCGATGCTCTGCGGACTGCTGGTGACGAACACCGTGCCGGCCTTTCTGAATCCTGACGCGGTGCTGGCTCTCGCCGCCCTCGCCGTCGTGCCGCTGACGCTTGGCATGGTGCAGCATCGGTACTATCTGGCGCCGGATCGGGTGGATTGGTTCCACTGGCGCGGGCTCGTGATGCAGTTCGCGAAATGGCCGGTGCTGGTGCGTGCCACTGCTCAGGCGATCACCGGCCGTTCGCACACCTACGCACTGACGTCGAAGCGCGCGGGTGCGCCTCCCTCCTCATTGCTGGCGCCGGCCCATGTCACGGTCGTGGTGATCATCGCAACTGCGTGGGCCATCGGCATCGGTCGCCATGGCGCGCTGCACCCTCATCTGACGATCGCTGCGGGAATGGTCACCGCGATGTCGCTGGCGATCGCTGCCAGCGATCTGTTGCCGGGCGTCGTGACTTTCACGCCAGACTTGTATGAGATGCGTCGGGCTGCGGCGCATCGATCACCACGGTGGATGGGTGGGCATGACGCCACGTAAGCGCCTCGAGTGTTTCGCATGAGCACCACCGTGAATCGGAGCGCGCCCGACGTCGCTGAACCCGCGACTCCACCTTTTTCTCGGACTGTTAACCCGCTGCGTCATGGCGACCACGTCGTCATTGTGGGCGCGGGCCCGGCCGGTCTCACGGCGGCATACCTGCTGGCCACGCGGGGCGTTCGTGTGACGGTGGTGGAGGGCTCCGACGTGATCGGCGGCATCTCGCAGACTGCCTGCTACAAGGGCTATCGCTTC
>JACMPK010000195.1 GCA_014377535.1 Gemmatimonadaceae bacterium | reverse complement strand
TGCCTTGGCCGGCATGTGGCACTGGTCGGCATGTGGCACTGGTCGGCATGTGGCACTGTGCGACGCACGCCGCTGATCGACCTGCGTCGCTGATCGTCGGGTGACACTTCCTTTCGCTGTTGCGCGCTGATGCGCACTGATGCGCACTGATGCGCCGGTCCTGTCCGGCCTGCGTATCTTTGGCGCATGACTGTCCGCATCGCGCCCTCGCTCCTGTCGGTCGACTTCGCACGCATGGCCGACGAACTCGCCATGCTCGAAGCCGCCGGCGCCGACTGGCTGCACGTCGACGTGATGGATGGCGTCTTCGTCCCGAACCTCAGCTTCGGCGTGAAGGTGATCGAGACCGTCCGCAAGCTGACGTCGCTGCCGCTGGACGTGCACCTGATGACGGTGGAGCCGGAGAAGTATTTCGACAGCTTCGCGAAGGCCGGCGCACACGGGTTGACCGTGCATGTGGAAACGGCGCCGCACCTGCACCGCCAGCTGATGCGCATCAAGGAGCTGGGCTGCACCGCCGGCGCGACCATGAATCCCAGTACGTCGCTGGACACGGTGCGCGAGGTGGCGGGTGACCTGGACCTGCTGCTGATCATGTCCGTGAACCCTGGCTTCGGCGGACAGACGTTCATTCCGCATTCGCTGGACAAGATCCGCCGCGCGCGCCGGCTGCTGGACAGCGTGGGCAGCCGCGCGATACTGGAAGTGGATGGCGGTGTGACGCGCCACACGATTCGCGACTGCCACGAGGCTGGTGCCGACACGTTCGTGGCAGGCCACGCGGTGTTCAGCGCCGTCGATCCGCGCGCCGAGGTGGGCATCCTGCGCAATCTCTGCGTGTTGGAGCCGGCATGACGTCGGGTCAGCAGTGGCGGGTGGTGGGCGCGATCGTCGCGGTGCTTGGCGGCGCGCTCTGGTTCGGGTCGTACATGCTGAAGGACGAGCTGGTGGGAGTGGATGTCGGCAGCAAGGCGCCGACGTTCTCGGGCGCGACCATGGACCGGCCAGCCAGGTCGAAGTCGCTGGCGGACTACAAGGGCCAGGTGGTGCTGCTGAACGTCTGGGCGACCTGGTGCGGCCCCTGCCGCACCGAGATGCCGAGCATCGAGGCGCTGCACAAGACGATGGGGCCGAAGGGGTTGCATGTGGTCGCCGTGAGCATCGACGACCCGGGCAAGGCCAACGACATCCGCAAGTTCCTGCAGGACTTCAACCTGACATTCGAGGTGCTCCACGACTCGACGCAGGCGATTCAGGGTGCCTATCAGACCACGGGCGTGCCGGAGACATTCATCATCGCGGCCGATGGCACGATCCGGAAGAAGAGCATCGGCGCCGCGGACTGGAACTCCGCGCCGAACCGCGCCCTCATCGAAACCCTGCTGAAGGACGCCGACCGATAGTGCGAGCGCACCTCTGATGCGCGTTCTGGGCATCGAGACGAGCTGCGATGAGACCTCCGCCTCGGTGCTCCGCGGCACGGGTAACGACGTGACGCTGGAATCGCTGGTGATCCTGTCGCAGGACGTGCACCGGATCTTCGGCGGCGTGGTGCCGGAGATCGCGAGCCGGCAGCACCTCACGGCGGTCCTGCCGGTCATCGACCAGGCGCTGGGCGACGCAGGCGTCACCTTCACGGACCTGGATGCAATTGCGGTCACGCATGCACCGGGACTGGTGGGCGCACTGCTGGTGGGCGTGGCGGTCGCAAAGGGCCTCTCCATGACGACGGGCGTGCCACTGGTGGGCGTGCACCACCTGGAAGGCCACCTCTTCGCGACGAGCCTGGAGCACCCGGCCGCCGTGCCACCATTTGTTGCCTTGCTGGTCAGCGGCGGCCACACGATGCTGCTCGATGTGCCGGCCTGGGGGCGCTACGAAATGCTGGGACGGACGCGCGATGACGCGGCGGGCGAGGCGTTCGACAAGGCGGCAAAACTGCTCGGCCTGCCCTATCCTGGTGGTCGTCACCTGGAAGCGCTCGCGCTGCATGGCGATCCGGCGCGCAACCGGTTCACCCGACCCATGCTTCGGCGCGACCAGAAGCCGGGTGATGCTGATTATTACGACGTGTCGTTTTCGGGGCTCAAGACTGCCGTGATGCTGGCGGCGAAAGCATCGGCGAATCTTGAAATTGACGGAAGGCACATCGCGCGTGGATTTCAGGATGCCCTCACGGAGACGCTGGCAGAAAAGGTCGCGAGAGCGGTCCGCGCGACGGGACGCACCAGCGTCGTGCTGGGCGGAGGCGTGGCATGCAACCTCTCACTGATCTCGGCCATTCAGGAACGGGTGGGAATGCGAGTCGCGGTACATGCGCCTTCGCCTCGGATCGCGACAGATAACGCTGCAATGATTGCACGAGCCGGACTATTTCACGCGGAACGTGGCGCGTGGGCCCAGCTCGACCTGGTGGCGACGTCGAGCGCCGATATCCCGGGAATGATCCTCCGCTGAGGATGGTCAGCGGCACGTCCGCCACCGATACTCTCCAGATGACCTGCCTTATGTCGTCCACAGCCGAATTCGCCGGTGCGGGCAGCCCGTCCGGTGGTTCCATGGCCGTCGATGGACGATGCCGCGGCGTGCTGATGCTGCTGATCATTGTCGCAGCCTGTCTTTCGGCCGGGACGGCGGCGCAGGCGCAGGGCGCACCACGCGAGGTGCGGATCGACGTGCGTGACAAGCGTGGTCGCGCCGTACCCAGCGCCCGCATCGACTTCGCGCCAACCGGCGACAGTGCATTCACCGACTCCGCAGGCGTGGCCCGGACCACGATCACGGCAGACAGCATCCTGACCGTCACCATCCGCAAGATCGGCCTCGAGCCGCGGGCCGCACGCTTCAGCATCGGCAAGGCGCCGGCATTCGTGATCCGCGCAACGCTCGGCGAAGCGAACGTGCGCCTGCCCGAGGTAACCGTCACTGCGGAGTATCCCGGCGAGCCATGGCGCGCTGCGTACGAGGATCGGCGGAGGCGGGCGAGCGGGTCGTTCCGCGACTTGAGCTACTTCAAGGGCCGCATTCCGATGACCATGGAAGACTGGTTCAACAGCATGCCCGGCGTGCAGACGACATCGCGCGGACTGCGCGTCGGTCGGTGCCCGCGCCTCGGCGTCTGGATCGACGGCATGCACGTGACAGGCCCCGGGCTTCCGGCATCGCTGGCATTGATGCAGCTCACGCCGACCGACATGGCGGCCGTCGAGCTGTACCGCATGGCGCAGCAGCAGTCTCAGTACAGTGATCCGAACCGGGAAGATTGCTCGTTGCTGGTGTGGACCCGTTCACGGTAGGTCATTCGTCGTCAATCCCCGACCGGACCTGAGAGATGCACCGTATGCTCCGTGCTGTCCCGATGCTGCTGGTGACGCTGCTGCTCCCTCTGTCGATGCACGGACAGGCCTCCATGCCGAGGCAGCTGCGGATCGAGGTGCGTGACAGATCCGGGCGACCCATTCCCGATGCGGCAATCAGCTTCTTCCTGAGCGGCGACAGCACGCGCACCGACTCGTCGGGCGTGGCGACAATCACGGTGCTGGTTGAAAACTCCATCAACATCAGCGTCCGCAAGATCGGCTTCGAGCCACGGGATGCGCGGTTCGTGGTGGGCAGCGCGCCGGCGTTCAATGTGCGCATGGCGATGGGCGATGCCGGTCAACGCCTGCCCGAGGTGGAGATCAAGGACAGCTATCCCGGCCAGCCATGGCGTCCGGCCTACGAACAGCGGAAAAAGCGCGGCGGTGGCCAGTTCCGCGATATCCGCTACTTCCCGGGCGGCGTGCCGTTCAGCATGGCTGACTGGTTCAACGGCCTGCCCGGTGTCCGCACAGGCGGCGGCAGTGGCGCGGAGATCAACGTCCCGCGCTGCCGCAATCTCGGCGTCTGGATCGATGGCCAGCACGCGACCTCACCCGGCAGCGGCTATCGCTCGGCCATGCAGACATTGTCGCCGCAGGACATCGCCGCCTTTGAACTGCATACCTCGAACACACCGGCGCAGTACACGGGGCAGAACGAGGATTGCTCGTTGCTGTTCTGGACGCGGCTTCGGTAATCCATTCGCCGTACGCCTCCGCTCTGGTCTGACTTATGTCGTCAGCGCTCGCCCACAGGCGCGGAGCTCGCACCACAGCCGCACCCGGAACCACACGCGCCGGCCTTGGTCGCGCGCGCCGTGGCGATGGCGCTGAGGATGCGGCGTGCGATGGAGTAGACCGCGACCAGCACGATGAGTGCGACGATCAGTTGCTGCAGCATACGATACTTCTCCCAGGTCAGCTGTAACCGAGCAGGCGACCACCCTGATACACCGCGAAGGCCGCGATGTAGGCCAGGCCGAGCATGTACACGAACTGCGTCACCGCCCAGCCCCAGCCGATGCGGCCGCCGCCTGCTTCGCGGACCGTCACGGCGACCGTGCTGATGCACATCAACGCGTAGACGTAGAACACCATCAGGCCCAGTGCGACCAGTGGAGAATACTGCCGCTGCAGCGTGACCGGATTCACCTCGGCACGCAGGCGTTCGCGCAGGGCGAGCGACGTCTCGTCGGCTTCGCCGACGCCGTAGATCGTGCCCATGGTGCTCACGAACACCTCGCGCGCGGCAAAGCTGGCGGCGATGGAGACGCCGATCTTCCAGTCGTAACCCAGCGGGCGCACCAGTGGCTCGATGATCTTGCCGACATGACCGAGGGCCGAGTTCTCAAGCTGCATCTCGTGCGCCCGATTCTGGTCCAGGTTCGCGGGCACAACGGTCTTCGGATACGTCGCCAGCGCCCAGAGCACCACGCTGCAGCTCAGGATCACCGTGCCTGCGCGACGCAGGAACATCTGCGCGCGATGCCAGACGTTGAGCAGCAACGTGCGCAGGTTCGGCAGGCGATAGGC
>JACMPK010000194.1 GCA_014377535.1 Gemmatimonadaceae bacterium | reverse complement strand
TGGTATCGCGAGGGAGTATCTCGAGGCGCACCTGACTGAGTCGGTGTCCCTGAGCGCGCTCGCGGAACTCGTCGGCCTGCATCCGCTCTATCTCATTCGGGCGTTCCGACGCGAGCTTGGGCTTCCGCCGCATGCCTATGTCGTCCAGCAACGCGTGCAACTGGCGACGCGACGGATCGCGTCAGGCGAGTCGCTGGCGCGTGTCGCCCTCGCCACGGGCTTCGCCGATCAGAGTCATCTGTCGCGACACTTCCGGCGCATCGTGGGTGTCCCGCCCGGACGGTATGCCCGCGCCGTGGGCGCATCTGTCTCCCACGACGAAGTCAGGATCGTTCAAGACGGCGGGCACGCGGTACGTAGGGTAGGGCACGTCCTTCCCACTCCAACCGCGCACCTCATGTCTGATTCCTATGTTCACGGCTACGACTTGCACGAAACCTTAAGCCTGCGGGACCAAGCCGACGCCCTCGTTGAACTGCTCCACGCCGACACGGCATACCCAGACGGCAGCACCGTGCTTGAAGTTGGGTGCGGCGTGGGCGCTCAAACGGTCAAGCTTGCGCGACGGAGCCCTGGAGCGCTGATCACCGCAGTTGACCGCTCGCCGGCATCGCTCGCCGAGGCCGAGCGCCGCGTTGCGGCGGCCGGCCTGCGCAACGTGACCTTCGTCGAGGCCGACCTGTTCAGCCCTCCGTTCGGTCGGGCGTCTTTCGACCATCTGTTCCTGTGCTTTGTGCTCGAGCATCTGTCGGACCCGGCCGCTGCGCTGACGACGCTCCTGCGGCTGCTGCGCCCGGGAGGATCCGTCACAGTGATCGAGGGCGATCACGGCTCGGGCTTCTTTCACCCTGACGACGCCGATGCGCGGTCGGCGATTGCGTCGCGGGTCGCGCTGCAACGCGACGGGGGCGGCGACGCGCAGATCGGCCGTCGGCTGTACCCGCTCCTCTCTGACACGGGGCTCGCAGGCGTCTCGGTGACGCCGCGCATGGTGTATGTCGACGGGAGCCGACCGGACCTGGCCGATGTGTTCACGCGTCGGACGTTCACGGCGATGATCGCGGGTGTCCGAGAGAGGGTGTTGGCCTCGACGCGAATGGAGCCGGCGCGATTCGATGCGGGTATACGCGCCTTGGAGCGCGCAGCGGCGCCGGACGGCGTGTTCTGTTACACGTTCTTCAAGGCGGTCGGCTAGGTGCCAAGCGTCGCACGGTCTGGCGACAGCGTCCACCCGTGACAGCGTCGAGCCGCTCGGTGATGGTGGCGTGCGCCGGGCGGTCGCTTCACGGTTAGAATCCCTTGCCTGGCGACGTTTCCGGCGACGTTTTGTCCCCGAATGAGTACCCCGCGAGCCAGCGACCGCCTGAATTTGCGTAACGTATCCACGTTCTGACCACGTAACCACCTGTATACCAACGAGTTGCACTACCGACCCGGAGCATGGGGTTCAGGGGGGTCGCAGGTTCGAATCCTGTCGTCCCGATGGTCATTGACAACGACTACGGCGCCTTCGCGGCGCCGTAAGTCGTTTCGCGGTACCGCGGGGTGGCATGGGATCACAGCGCGGACGGACACCAGACGATCCGTCGAATTCAACGTTGGCCTGCACCTCTGCAGTGCCGACCCCATGTTGCGATCCGCCGTCCGAGTGGTGGACGGTCGCCCCGTCGTGCGCGCTGGCGCGCCGCCTCGCGCCAAGGCCCAGGGCGGCCAGCGGACGGGCTGGCCCACGTGCCGAGCCGATGGTGTTGCGCTCGCACACGCAGATACCTGCGGGCAGCGCATCAGGCGATCCCTCGCTGTCAGTGCACGACGACATCGAGGATACTCTGCACTGCCTTCAGGTCCACGGGCTTCAGCAGATGATGGTCGAACCCTGCACTCCGTGAGCGTTCGCGGTCGCTCGCTTGACCGTATCCGGTGACGGCCACGATCACGACGTTCGAGAGACCGGCCTGCTGCCGCAATCGCTTCGCGACTTCGTAGCCGTCGAGCCGTGGCAGACCGATGTCGAGGAGGACCACCTGCGGGGGATTCGCGAGGGCCGCGGTCAGCGCGGATTCGCCATCATGCGCCAACCGTACGTCGTGCCCGGCCGCCTGCAGCACCATGCCCAGACTCTCGGCAGCATCGACGTTGTCATCCACGATGAGAATCCGAACCCGGTGTGCAGCGTGGACTGCAGCGAGCGTCGGAGTCGTCTGACGTGGCCGTTGCCCGACGCCGTCCGCCATCAATGGCAGCCGCACCACAAATTCACTGCCATGTCCAACCGTGCTGAAGACCTCGATGCTCCCGTGATGCTGTTCCACCAGACGTTGTACGAGGCACAAGCCGACCCCCAACCCGCCTTCGGACCGATGCAGCGATTGCTCGGCTTGGCTGAACAGGTCGAAGACGCGCGGCAACAGCTCCGGCGGGATGCCGATCCCGGTGTCACGCACACGCACGACCGCCATGTCGTCGTGCTCCTCCACCGTGAGCCAGATGCTGCCGCCAGCGTCGGTGTACTTCACGGCATTGTGTAGCAGATTGACGATCACCTGCTCCAGTCGCGCCGCGTCGGCGTGGATCGGCAGGTCCCGCTCGGGTAGGGAGACAATGAGCGAATTCGTCCGCTGCAGGACCAGCGACTGCGTGGTTGCCACCGCCCGCTCGACAATCTGCTGGATGGTGCACGCGTCGAGGCGCAACTGAAACTTGCCCGTCGTGAATCGGGACACATCCAGCAGATCCTCGACGAGACGGGTCAACTGCCGAACCTGGCGCTCGATGATCTGCACAGCCTGCGTGTGTTGTGGTTCTGCAATCTGCTGGAATCTGAGGATCTGCACCGCGCTGAGCAGCGGCGCCAACGGATTGCGCAGCTCATGGCTGAGCATCGCAAGAAATTCGTTCTTGCGGACATCAGCATCGGCCAGCGCCGTCTCAGCCATGCGTTGTTTGGTGAGGAGCTCGAATCGCTCGATGGAATTCTCGAGTGACCGAGTCAGGCTGTCAGCGGTGGTCCAACTCTTCCCGATATAGTCCTGTGCGCCGGCACGAAGCAGTCTGGCACCCTCCGCACGGCTGATACCGTCCCACCCGGTAATCACAACCGTGGGACACGGGGGCAGACTGCTACTCCCGCTCACTGCCGTCAGCACTTCGAGCGCGTTCATGTCCGGCAGATGAAAATCAAGCAGGAGGCAGTCGAACGGACACGGCCCCTCGTGCTCGCCGCGACTGTTTCGCAGCATCTGCACCGCCACGTCGCCGCGTTCGGCCTCGGCGAACACATATTGCCGTTCTGATCCGAGCAGGAGCATTTGACGCATACTGGCCCGATCATCCGGATTGTCATCGATGATCAGCACGCGGCATCGCTGCCTGGTGGTCTGCACTTCGCCCGCAGTGCCTGGCGCGCCGTCGGAACTGCCCAGTGAGGAGAACAGCATGGTCATTTGGTCAATGCCCGATGCGTCGGAAGGACCGCGTGATTGATCCAGTACGAGAAGATGGTCTGCAGAATCTCCAGATGCGTGGCATGATTGACCGGCTTGATGTGATACGCATTCGCACCATTGCTGTACGCCGCGGCAATATCCCGCGGGTTGGCGGATGCGCTCAGCACAACCAACGGGATCGTGCGCAGTGAGCTGTTCGCACGGATCTCCGCCAACGCATCGCGACCGTCGGCGTTGGGCGTGTTCAGGTCCAGGAGGACCAGCGCTGGCAACGTGCTGCCGTGCTCCAGCGCCTCAAGCAGCATCGCCACACACTCGGTGCCGGAGACCGCGCGACGAAGTTGGTTCACGATACCAGCGCGCCGCACCGCCTCGGTCACGGTCTCGTAGTCGCCGTCGTTGTCCTCGACCACCAAGACGTGATCGGTCCGGCTCATTCGCGGATCCGATTCGGTTGCGCCACTGCTGGCAGCGTGAAGTAAAACGTGCTGCCGTGGTCCAGCGTCGAGTCCAGCCACACGTGGCCCCCGTGCCGGCTCACCACTTTCTTGACGACGGTGAGGCCAGCCCCGACACCACCGCCAAATTCATCCCGGCCGTGCAGCCGCTTGAACATGCGAAAGATCTGTTCGAAGTGCCGCGCTTCAACGCCGATCCCATTGTCGCGGACGTAGTAGATCGTCTCGCCATCCGCCTCCGCCGGCATGTTCGGACGCGGACCGGATTCGTCGGCGTGGAGGTACCCGATGTCGATGCGCGGATGCGGATCGCGATTGTACTTGATCGCATTGCTGATCAAGTTGCTGAAAAACTCCCGCACGCGCACCAGATCGCACAACACCGTAGGCAGAGGCCGCTCAAACGCGACGACGACGCTGGCGTTGTTCCTGCGCACGCCGACCATCTCGAGCGCGTCAGCCACGACGTCATCCAGGTTGACCGGCTCGAACTCGAGATTCGTTCGGCCAACGCGTGAATAGTGCAGCAGTGAATCCAGCAGGCTGTCCATGCGCATCGTCAGACGCATGAGGCTCTCGAGGCGATTGCGATTCTCAGCGCCGAATACTTCGGCCGTCTCCATCAGCTGATGTGCATAGCGATGAATGCCGCGCAGCGGTTCCTTGAGATCGTGCGATGCCACATACGCGAACGCGTCCAGCTCCTCGTTGCTGCTCGTGAGGTCGACGTTCAGAGCGCTGATGCGCTCACCCTCGGACGTGGCCAGATCCATGATCAGTAGACGCAGACGCAGCGCCGCATCAAGTTCCAGCACACTCCACGGAAGCGAGCGATTCCGCACCGACTCCACGAACAGTTCGAACGACCGCCGTGGCGTCAATCGCATGCCGTTGGGCCCCGGCACCAGCGGCTTGTCATCGGGATGCCCGGCCCACTTCACGGTTTGTATCGTCTCCGGTCGAAACCACATGATGAGGTCGCGACGGAGCCGTGAAATCTGCACCGCGATCACGCCGCTCGCCACATCGCTGATGGCCGCACCGGCGGGATACTCGCGAGACAAGGTGTCCGTTGCGAAGACCGGGCGCGTCAACGACGAAAATTCGGGTCGCAGATTGACCCAGTCCGCCAGCGCATCGAGCTGTTCTTCGCTCGGCGTCTTGCCGGCGGTCCACCAGCGTTCCATGTGATACAGTGCCGCACCCTCGGCGTCCATCGCGTCGAGCAGCGACGGCTGCCGGTCCGAGAGCGCCAACAGGTCGCCTTCGCGCGCGGCCTTGGCCACGAGCTCCTGATGCACCTGCTCAACCTTCAGCCCATACTCCAGCGATTCGATGCGATCAGACGACTTGAGCTGCAGCGATGCGACCTGCGCGAGGAGCTCACAGGCAGCACGCATCTGATGCGGAAACGCGGTCGGCTTCCGGTGATGACAGGCGATGAGCCCCCAGAGCTCCCCTTCGATCAGGATGGGCATCGTCAGCGACGCGCCCACGCCCATGTTGGCGAGGTACTCGGTGTACATCACGGATGCTCCACGCAGTGAGCAATACGTCATGGTGAGCGGCTTCCCTGTCGCAGGGTTGGCCAGCGGCACCAGTTCGATCAACGGTCCTGCGGCATTCGGGACCGGCCGGATCCAGATGCGCTGGTAGATGTCACGCGCTGGCTTGGGGATGTCGGCCTCCGGATAGTGCAGCCCCAGCCAGGGCGCCAACTCCTCCATCTTGCACTCCGCCACGACCTCCCCGTGATTGTCCGCGTGGAACCGGTACACCATGACACGATCCAATCCGGTGATGGCGCGCACCTCGCGCGCAATGCTGTCACAGAAGGCCAGCTGGCCCACGGTACTCTGCATGCGGCTGACCGCCGCCCGGACCGATGTGAAGAAATCACCCGCCGGATGCAGGAGTGGATCGATCCCACGGCCGCTCGATTCGAATTCCAGGATGAGCACGCCGCTCATCGTGTGTACACACACATCCAATGGCAGAACGTCGGCCCGCGCCGGAAGGGTGAAGGCGAACAACGCGTTCCCTTCGATGGCGTCGTTGGCAATCATGGAACGCAAGCGCATTGCATGCTCGCTGTTCACCAGAACATGCAGCGGCTGGCCGAGGAGACGCTCGGGTGCCATGCCAAAGTACTGCTCCGAATTCTCGCTCACCTGAAGAATCGTCAGGTCCTCGAGGCGCGCCGTGACCAGAGCGCCGTGCGACTGAATACATCCCGGTGCCTGAATGGGCTCGCTGTCGCAGTTGGTCAGACTGGTGCCATGCCGTTTAATACTGTACACGCCATCTGCCCAAGGCAGGGGCGTGGCGTCGTCGCGCGCGGTCGTCGTCATGCGAGGGCGGGTTGTGTCGAGGTCTGTGCCCCCGGTGCGTGCGCGCGTTCGCCGTCTCCTGCACGCATCCATGCGCTCAGCGTTGCGTACGTCGCGTTGGCACCGGCAACAATGTCATTCTGGTCGTCTGTGCGCTCGGCATACGCGGTCAGGATTGCGCAAAACGCCTTCCATCGCGGTCCGGTGTCCACACCGTAGCCGCTGAAATACGACGCGCCGGAGTCAGCCGTCAGCCCCAGGCTGGCCTGCAGGTGACGATTGACGATTTGCCCGCCGAGTGTCGCGCCTTCTAGCACATACAGGCAACCGAAAATGTGGGACGGGTCGGCGAGCGGGGGCAGACTCTTACAGACCCGCAGCTGCTCGATGTCGCGCGTGCTCAGTCCCAGTGCTGAGAGATCGTGCGCCAACCGCGCTGTTTTCGCGCGCTCGGTATACGCGACGCCGAGTTCGGCGTAGCCGGATGACGCCAGCAGGGTTGCTTCGAGCGGCTTGTGATACGTGAACAGCTTCTGCACCATGTGCCGATAGGTATCTAGACGCAACTCTGCGTCGAGAAGGGGCATCTGGCGTTCGAGCGCGAGGTGACTCTCGCGCGTCACGTCTTTCAGGAGCTTCAGTATCATGTCCAGCCTGTTTTTCAAAAAGGGTGCACGCGTATCGCGGCATATACCTCAGAACGATTGGTCAACACACTCGAGTGCGGTTCACGCTGCCGTGACCAATGCATGTGCTGAAGAACGTGCAGTTTCCGGCTTCCAACAGTCGAGTATGCGCCCGATTCCTCTGCGCAGCAAATGACGGACTCATCCTTGCGCGGCTGAATTGAACGGTTCGTGTTGGCGTGGCCGAGACGCGAACAGCTGCCTACTACGGCTGGTCGCCGGTGTCGCCGTGCCGCGACGTGCACGCTGTATCACCCGAGTCTGATGGTCATCGACGAGCTCCGAATATCTGCCGATCTCGCGCACCGGCGCGCAGCTCTTCCTTCAGCTGATGAGTCGCCGATACGATCACGCCTCGACCGTGCTGATCAGCAACAAACCCTTCGAGGAGTGAGGCGACAGCTTCGGCGACGAGGTCATGGCCGATGCGCTGGGTGACCGGCTCCTCCATCACTGCCTCATCGTCAACATCCGCGGCAACAGCTTCCGGATGCGGGAGCACCGGGCGCTCGCCACCCGGCTTGTCACCACGACGCCCGCACCGGCCGCCTCTACACCCGCCTCAGGCCGCCGAGCGCGGCAGGAGACCTAACGGCCCCAGGGCTCCGCCCCCGATCAGGTGCGCAAAAGATCCCGGTAACAGTGCGCAATCCTTTCCGGTGTTGACACGCCATGAGTAGCGAGCGGGCCACGCGATGGCCGCCCGCTCTCGCGCGCGCCATGGCCCGGCCCCGCACGATGTGGTGCCGGTGCGGAGCCGAGGGTGGCCGCGTCAGAGGCCTCAGACGATCTGCGTTTGGGCCCCGTGCGGTGCCGAGGGTGGCCGCGTCTGATACCTCGGAGGGCCTGGCGGGAGGACCGGCGGAGGTGCGTCGCCTGAGGCCTCAGAGGGCGGGTGAGACGACCGGCGGCGGTGGCGGCAGTCGTCGTCCGAGGCCTCAGCGGGTCTGTTGGCACGGTGGCTCGACATCCACGCCGACCTTGGCCGCGTCTCGTGGCCGCGCGACCGTACGCGTTCGACCGCCTTTAGGATATCATCGAGGTGTCGCGACTCCGCGCTCGCTTGCGGTCTGCAAGGCGCCCGTGCTCAGGGTCCGTTCCAGGCACGGGTTCCGATGTATTGTGCGCGGATGCGCGCACCGCATTCACGTCCGCACAAAATCCGAGGCGTTGCAGGACAACGACTTACGCGTTCGGCTGTCGACCTGTTTGTATCCCACTCGCATGGGGTTCAGGGGGTCGCAGGTTCGAATCCTGTCGTCCCGATGAGTCTAAAGTGTTGCAGGACACGAGGTTCAGGGGTGCATGTATTCACGGATTCTTGAGGGCGGATACGTTTTTGGATGTGTTGTGTCCCCACGCGTTTCCTTCAGCGGGTCTGGAGTTCACGAACAAAGCGCGGCACCCTTCAGGGGGTGCCGCGCTTCGCGTACAGACGGTGCTTCGCGTGGACTACCGGGCCGACGTCGCTCCCGCCGTCTGGAAGATCCGCTCCGCCTCAGCCGGCGCCTCGCCCGTAAAGGCGTAAGCCGTCCGTGCGTGTTCGATCAGGCGCTGCCCCTCACGCAGCAGCCGTGTGTCTCGCGAATTGAGGTAGACGTCAGTCCGCGTGGACCCGTAACTTCCTTGCTCCGCGTCGTGTGGCCGGTGATCAGATCTTTCATGCGCGGCTCCGCGTGCCACTGATCGTACAGGTTGGCGAAGGCGCGCCGCCACCCGTTGTTGCCGCGTGCTCGGACGTGAGCGATACCGAGGACCGTCTCCACGTCGTCATGCCAGTCGCGGAGCGTCTTCCCCGCAAGCGTCTTCCATCGCGGCGTCGTCTTCGTGGTGGTGTTCGTATTCGTGGTCATGCTCATTATCCTCGCCGAAATCCGCGCGCTCTCGGTCAGCTCCAGTCGCGGCCGCGTCGTGCCGCTCGGGGTGAAACGCAAGACGAGTGACTTCCCGCTTCGCCCGCGGCGCGCCCACCCCACCCGCCGCGCAGACACCACCGTGCACGTCATCACGCGACATCGGCCGCCCAAGAGCACGGACACGCAACGGCATTCTCAAGTAGATAATAGTGCGCCTAAACCTAGTTTCCATCAAACCGGCTCAAGTTCATTCTTCTTCACAAAAGCTGACGCCATGCGCTTCATTGTTCCCGCTGTCTTGGTTCTCGTAGCTCTCATCCATGCTCTGCCCGTCTTGGGCGTGCTCGGTGCGGACAAGCGATCGCAGCTTTACGGCGTCCCGGTACGAGAAGGAACCCTTGAATTGCTACTGCGGCACCGAGCCGTCTTGCTTGGGCTTCTAGCCGCTTTCTTGGCGTATGCAGGGGTCCGTCCAGAGCTGCATCGAATCGCGTTGGGAGCCGGCTTCGTGAGCGTTATCTCGTTCATGGTTTTGGCGCATCCCTCCGCCACACCAAACACTGCACTCACAACTGTGGTGCGCGTTGACTGGGTCGCTCTGGTGCTTCTGATGATTGGCGCTCTTGCTCACTTCAAGCTTAGCAGGGTGATGAAAAAGCGCAGTTTCTCATTGAAACGGCTACGTCGCGAGCGTAGATCGGGTGCAAATGGGTGAAAGCCGCCGAGATGGTCGCATCAGCGTCGCGTGCGGCACGCGTTGGTGCGCGTGTTTCGCGCCCGAACACATGCTCATGTCGCCACCCCGACGCGCAGGAGCCTGCGCATCCGCACGAGGTTGTACGCCGCATTCGTGAAGGCGAACAGCCATCGCACTTTGGTGTTCCCCCGCTGGTGCAGTGGACCTGACCCTTAGAGAAACGTGCTCGAAGATGCAAACAGCGCTGCGCCGATCAGGTATCGCAGGCCGCCTCCGGCGGCGCCACCAACCGCGACGCGTGCTGCGCTGCCCAGCATGATGTTTTGCATACGAATTAATTGCCGGTCTGACGCCATCCGACGCAGGTCGAGATCACCGGCGCCTGGCTGCCGTCAACCTGCGTTGTTCGCATGGAGTGTCTGTTGATCGCGAGTGAATGAGCGTCCGTTGCACATCGGGTCGATGTGCCTGATTCTGGTGTCGCCGTCGTGCACCTTCGCGGCCACGAAGCGACCCAACGCGCCGAGGATCCGACAATCGGCGCCCGCCAGCCCGCCGCGACATCGATCAAGCCCGCCCGCCGGGGCATCGATCGAGCACGCCCGCCGGGGCATCGCGCAGAACGGTCAGCTGCGCCAGCCTCGCGTCCACCTGCGTCAGGTGCGCGCGCCGATGTCACCCCGAGACATCGCCATGATGTTGAACGAGACGAGTGGCCTGCGGGTGCGGGTTGCTGCAGATCCCACCGGTTGATCTGAGACCGGTGGAGATCATCAAACGGACCGCCTCGGCACCATACGGGATGTCAGCACTCGGCGGTGTGATTGATCTCATCGGCCGTCGGCTCGGCGCCGAAGCAGACCGAACGGCGCTAAACAATCAGTCGTCGCGCAGGGGCACCGACGCGGTGTTCCTCGGTAAGCAGCCGTTCAGCGAGCGACTTGGCACGACGCTGCTCGCCGGCTTGCATGCGTAGCGCCGCAACGACCTCGATGCGGACGGCTGAAGCGACATGTCAGGGTATCGTCGCGCAGTGGTCCGTCCGCGGGTGTGTCGGCACAATGGGGCGGGACGCACCGTCGTCCTGACGAGTGGGTTCACGGCCGAGGATCGCGACGGCCGCACGCTACCCGGTCGTGTAACGCCGGATGGCACTGCGTACGAGAAAACGCTGCGCACTCGACGCGCCGATATCGGCGCGCTCGCGCGATTTGTTGGGAGCGTCTCGAGCCCACTGCTCAGCGCTCGTGCGTTACGAAGCACGATTCTCACGGTCCGTGGTTCCGGCGTCGAGAAGCGCCATGCCCATCGATTCGGCGATGTGCGCAGACCGCTCGGCGCGCAGAGGCCGCGGCGGCCGGAGCCGCAAGCGTCGACACGACGGCCGACTGGGCCGCGAGCGGAGCCGACGGAAGCGCAACAACTACCGCGGCGGCGAGCAAGAGCAGCGCACAGCGCATAAAAGATTCTCTGAAGCAGAGATCAATAGTGCGAGGAACGCTCTGCGACGCGTCGCTCCTCGCGAAAGTGTCGTGTGAATGTGGTGCCTATACGAAGAGGGCCGTGGCATGCCGCCACGGCCCCCACGATTACCGAGCGGTATGGTTACGGCCGGACCGCGACGCTCAGCAGGGCATCCTTGGTCTGGGCTAGCAAGCCGAGCTTGGTCGCTGCGCCGGTATCAAGGTCGATGGAATACAGCACGGACTTGCCTGAGGCCGACGTCGCCAATACTGCGTACGCGATACCCGAGCTCACGCTGATGTCGAAGCCTGCCAGCAGACCTGCATCCACGCCTAGCGCACCAACGGTTACGAGCCGGCCTGAATTTGGTCCAGACGTGGCGCTTGCTGCTCCGAACTCAACGAGCACGTCCTGCGCAACATCAATCGCGTAGAGTTCCGTTCCGGTTGCCCTGTTGGCGTCGTTGTTGGTGTAGCCCGTAGCCGTAACGTCCGCATTTTTACCGAAGTTGACGTCACCGGCGCTGTAGGCGAGTGGGGCATCAACGATGGTCGCACCGGTCTCCACGTTGATGCGGAGGTTCTGGTTCGTGTTGCTATGGACGCGCAGGCGATCCACGACGGGATTGAACCCGATGCCGAAAGAGGTGCCGTTCAACGCTACCGATAGCATCACGGGGTTGCTTACCACCCCGGTCACCGGGTCGATGACATACAAGCGACTGGCGCTCGTCACGCCGTAGAGCTTGCCGACGTCGCTGACACCGTTGGTGCCGAGATCGCTCGGCCGGAAGTCGATACCGATGACCGACTCGCCGGTCATGAGCCCGGTGATCGGGACGAGACTGGTCGACTGATTGGGTTTGCCACTTTCGAAAGAGACCAATTCATTGTTGTTGGTCAGACCAATGAGCGCTTCGCCTGAGACCTTACCACCAGAATTAACGGAAAGTGCAGTCGCGGCCGTGGAGACATTGGTTCCTGTTGGGTCCTCAGCGCAGGCGGCGAGTGCGATAGCGACGAACAGCAGAGTGACACGCATAGTCATGAAATTTCTCGAAGTGAGAATAAGATGAGGTTTATAAAACATACGCCGCTCGGCGGATTCCAGATCTCTCGACGTCTGATTCTCTTTCGCTCTTCGGAAATTACGGGATCGTGAGGTGACAGAGCCGGATTCGAGCGGCATCGTGTGGGCATCGGACGCGAGACGATAACGCGCGCGTGCCTCCTTGCGCTCCGGAACGAGCGCAATCAGCCCTGAGAGATTGTGACGCGGCGTGGCCGCGAAGGCGACGACGAGAAACGGGATAATCACAACGTTTGTGAATGTCCGTTTTGAACTCTACGGTCGCGATCCGGATGGCAGCAGGGGCGCGCGCTGGAGTCACAGCTGGGGCCAGCGGCCATTCTCGTGCCGGCGGTGTTTTGGCACCGTCCGCGCGATGCCACTGGATTGCGCGTCACACCGCGATGTCCCGGAGGCGTGCATGTGGCGTGTGTCTGGAACCGCACCTGGTTTACCCCGGAAGCAAACGGCTCGATTCAAGAGGTGTCCGTTGCAGCCTTGATGTACGATTTGACAGATAGCGATGGGGGAGACGCCAGCGCGAGTGTGCTGTGAGACCAGACTCTTGGCGAGCATGTGACCGCAACAATTCGTGATTGCCGCCTCTGGTTGAACAGTGGGTCAACGACGCGTATCCGTGGCGCGGATGATCGTGTCTACTGCGCGGAGCGGGTAGTCGATCCGTCGGTTGGTAGTGCGTTTTTTCAGACAAGAGCGTTCTTCTCGCGTGCACAAGTCGTTACGAGCAACGCCACGGCTACGTCGTACTGGCCGCAAAGTGCAATCGGAAGTGTATGGCAGGAAAATTCGTACGGTTTGGATTAACGCGATTGAAGGCACACCCATACGTGTTGACAGTTGACACTTTTCAACTGAGGTCCGATGAGTCTTTCTGTATTCGCCGATTCACATGGGTCCAGCCGCTAAAGATGCGGGAGCCGCGCGTGGTGACGATGGCGACACTGCGATGGGGCCGTGAACCCGGCTGCCCTCGTGTCGGACCGACGATGCCTGCTTAGCGGAGCCGCGGCCGCACGGTGGGGCGCCGCGCGGGCGGTGTGGCGGGAGGAATGGGACGGGCAGGACGGCCGGGGCGGAACCGTCGTAACATGGGGAACCGTCGAGACCACTGAGGCACGATCACCGACATGCGGTCGTAGAGTCTCGCGACCACTGTGTTCGGCGCCGTCGTGTTCAGCGTGCACGACGTCATCCATGCATCAGGCGCGTTGTCTTCGCCGACGGCAGGATCGCGCCACGCCTCCCATAACCCGCCGAATGCGAACGGGGCGCTGACGATCATCAAGATCGCGTGCGGCTGCTTTGCGGGCTCCGCCGTGCGTGCAACAGGTCGATGACCCGTGGTGACTGGCTCACCGTTCCGAGGGTGTGCGGTCGCATCGCCCACGTCGCGCCACTCAAAGAAGACATCGGCAAACACGAGACACCGACGAGCAGCCTTTCATGCACCGCGAAAACTCGGCTTGGTCGGAAGGGTCTTCGCGCGCGAGTTCGCGGAGCGCGTTGCCGATCTTCGTGTCCTCTGCCCAGCTGGGCATCAGACCCCAGCGCAGCACGTCGATCCGGCGCTCAATTCGCTCTGCTGCCGTGTCGCGGTCGCGCCGCCACGTGCGGACGGCCCAAAGAACGTTAGCCGCTGCGTTCGATGACGCGTGCGACGGGACGCATTACGCACACGTTGGTGCTGGCGTACTGGACATCAACAGTGAGTAGAGGACAGCAAATTCGTTTTCACGGTCGACAGCTGTTCTAGAATGAAGTAGCGTGATGTGTTCTGTATCGGAGTTTCCGCAGCCCCACCCAGTCATCCGACATGCCTCTCACGATCCCCGGTGCCAACTCCGCGCGTTGCAGTACGCGCTTCGCCGCTGTTGCGCTCCTTGTGCTGAGTGGCTTCGTGATCGGCTGTACCAGGGCAACCAGCAAGATGGTGCCGAACACCGATCCGTCCGAGCCGGCCACGCGGACGGAACCAGTGCGCAGGGTTCCAATCGACTGGACTGCCGTCGACGCGGCCATGGGACGGCCCGGTGTCGCCCAACCCGGTGAGGTACAACGCTACAACTTCCCCCGAGGCGACCTGACGGTCGTCGTCCGTGACCCACGCGGCGACGTGACTCTGCGACCCGCACTGGCGCTTGGTGGCTGGCTCGCGATGCATGGCACGGGTGCGGACAACACGGTGATGGCCATGGGCGACCTGGTGGTGACGGAAGCGGAGCTGCCCGCGGTGATGACGCGCCTGCAGCAGGGCGGGGTGGAGCAGACGGCGGTGCACCACCACGTGATGCGCGAGTCTCCGCGCATCCTGTACATGCACGTCAGCGCGCATGGCGATGCGGTGAAGATCGCCGAGACGGTCCGGGCCGCAGTCGCGCTCACGAAGGCCCCCGCACCGGCTCCAGCGGGACCGGCTCCCGCCATCGACATGGACACCGCCGGCGTGGCCAAGGCGCTCGGCCATGCGGGCCGCGCGAACGGCGGAGTCTTTCAGGTGAATGCGCCGCGCCCGGAGACGATCCGCGACGGCGACATGCCGGTCCCCGGATCGATGGGGCTGGGCACGGTCATGAACTTCCAGCCGACGGGTGGGGGCCGTGCCGCGATCACTGGTGATTTCGTCCTCCTCGCGCGTGAGGTGAACCCGGTCATCCGTGCGCTGCGCGCGGCGAACATCGAAGTGACCAGCCTGCACAATCACATGCTGACTGACGAGCCGCGCCTGTTCTTCATGCATTTCTGGGCCAACGACGACGCGCTGGCACTTGCGCGCGGGCTGCGGTCGGCGCTCGACAGCACCGCGAAGCGTGCTCGGTAGTTCCCGCACTGCTTTCCCTGCTCGCGTACCGCGGGCAAGGAGACTGCCCTACACTCTGCCACGCACCTGCGCGACCGCTGTGCGTTAGATGGCACGCGACGCGTCACCTGTTCTTCCCGCGACGTGACCATGAAGGCTGCGTTGCTCCGCGCGCTCGCCGCGCAGCCGCGCGTGCTGCTGATGGACAAATCGCTTACCGGTATCGATGCCGTTTTGCGCGACGAGATCGCGCGTGGCCTCTTTGCGAATGCTGCGACGGCGAGGACGACGGTCTTCATCGCCTCACGCGACATCGTGGAGATCGAGTTGGTGCTGAGCGACGTCACGATCCTGACGGCGGGTCGCGTGACAGTCGCCGGTTTCCTCGATTGAGTGCAGGCTCGGTATCGCCGGATCACGCTGCTTGTGTACGCCGCGCTCGTGCTGCTCCTCCTCGGTACGGCGCTCGTGACCGCTGGTCGCTCGAGTCCTGCGAGCGTCGGTGTCGTGCTCGGTGCCGCGCCCGCGTTGGGCGTTGTGATCACGTTGTCGACGAGCGGTGGAGGTTGGAAATTTACCGTCCGCGAGCGGTGGATCGTCGCTCTGTTCATGACGGCGCGTACGGTGGCGCTATCTGCATGGAATTTATCGTGTGCGGACGTCGTCGCGTCTCGGGCGCTTCGCACCGATTAAGGGAAGAGTTGCCGTCGTTCTGTTTTCCTCGCTCACGCTCGAAGCGCATGTTCCCGAGCCACGGACGCTGGCATCGCCATTCGCACCGGTGAGCCACACGCCGACCTTGACCGCGGAGGCGTTTGCTGTGCGCGTAAGTGTCGCAGCCGCCTCAGATCGGTTTGCGCCGGCATCGCTTTCACGTGGATCGCTATCCTCATCGACACGAATCGCGCCAGCGAAGCGAACTGCGCGGCAAATGACGCCGTGACGCGTTTGTCAGTGCTCGCGCAGTAAACGATCACGCCGTATACTCGACCGACGCCGATTTGAAATCTCATCCTGTTTATCACTTCGAGAGGTACCCCATCGTGAGCGAGGAACCACGCCCGCCCGCATCGGATTTTCGTGGGCAGACGCTGCCGTATCCGGCGCGACAGTCAGACATGTTACAAAGTCCAGATAGCGATCTTTCGAATTATCACGCAGCGGGCAAGCTCGGCGGTAAGGTGGCTCTCGTCACGGGCGGCGACTCCGGGATCGGGCGTGCGGTCGCCATTGCGTTCGCGATGGAGGGCGCCGACGTAGCAATCATGTACAACGTGAACGACGGTGATGCAAACACCACACGGGAGATGGTGGAGGCGCAGGGAAGGAAGTGCCTCGTTCTGAAAGCCGACGTGCGCGAGGCGGCGCAGTGCCGCGACGCCGTGGAGCGCACGGTTGCCTCGCTCGGTCGGCTCAACATCCTCGTGAACAATGCGGCCTATCAAGTGGCGCAAGCCCGATTCGAGGACATCACCGAAGCGCAGTTGGATCGCACGTTCCGCACGAACATCTATGGGTACTTTTTCATGGCGCAGGCAGCGCTGCCGCACCTCACGAGCGGCGACGCCATCATCAACACCGGCAGTATCGTCGGACTTACCGGGCTCGCGATTCTCGTCGATTACACGGCGACGAAGGGCGCCATCCACGCTTTCACCAAATCGCTTGCGCTCTACCTCGGACCGCGAAATATACGCGTGAACTGCGTAGTGCCCGGACCAGTGTGGACGCCGAATATTCCGGGCACCATGCCCATTGAAGAGGTTCGCAACTTCGGTCACGAGGTGGCGCTTGGCAGGCCAGGCCAGCCAGAAGAGCTCGCGCCTGCCTACGTGCTGCTTGCGTCCAGCGACGGCAGCTTCATGACCGGAAGCCTGGTGCATGTGACCGGCGGCCGGCTTTCGGCGAGCGACTGAACGATGGACGCATTCACGCCTTCGGAAATGCGCGCATCAGCTGATACGGCAGCTCCGCATTACCAAGAGGGTAGCGTCCGCGCGTTGCTGGACACTGACTTGATTACGCCCGCGACGAGGGCGGTCCTGCTTAACCGGCTCGCGCCGCACGCCGATTCCCCACCGCGCTTTTTCAATGCACGTGAGTGGGCGACGCTCTGCGCGATGTGCAGGCGACTGATCCCGCAGCCAGAGCGGGCTGCCCCGATCCAACTGCCGGTGGACATCGACGAGCGGCTTGCTGACGACAAGGCAGACGGTTGGCGTTACGATGTATTGCCGTCCGACCCCGAAGCGTACCGCCGTGGTCTGCGGGGCATTGACGAAACCGCCGAGGCGGTGTTCGGGGCGCCGTTTACAACACTCGACGCGACGCAGCAGGACACCGTGCTGCACGCCGTCCAAGCTGGGACCGCACCGGGTCCCACGTGGTCAGCACTTCCACCAAAGCTTTTTTTTGAGGAACTGCTGGCGGAGATTACCGAGAGTTACTACAGCCACCCGCTGGCGCAGGAGGAGATCGGCTTTGCGGGAATGGCGGATGCGCACGGATGGCAAACCGTGGGACTCGGCGCCCGCGCGCCGTTCGAGCCTGTCCCCCGAGTCAGCCCCGCGACTACACGCGCTGTGACCGTGAGCGCAACCACCCCCCACGTCGTTGCAGACGCCCAACATCAGGACGCCCTTGTGGTGGCTTGCGAGCCAGGCGCGTCGGCATGGCGATACACCCCGAGCGAGGAGATCGACGTGGTGGTCGTCGGCACTGGCGCCGGCGGCGCGCCGCTGCTCGCGCGACTGGCGCGCGCCGGCCTCAAAGTCGTCGCGCTCGAGGCTGGCTGCCGTTGGGACGCCGCCAAAGACTTTGCAACCGACGAACGCGCGCAGTCAAAGCTCTATTGGTCTGACGAGAGGCTCAGCGCCGGGCGAGACCCTACACACTTTGGCCGTAACAATTCGGGCATCGGCGTTGGCGGCTCCACGCTCCATTACACCGCGTACGTGCCGCGGCCGCAGCCCGATGACTTCCGCCTACGTTCAGAATTCGGCGCCGGGGCGGACTGGCCGCTCACATACGCGCAGCTGGAACCGTACTTCGAAGAGGTTGAGCGCACGCTCGGGGTCTCCGGCCCCGCGTCGTACCCGTGGGGGCCACCACGGCGGACCTCATACCCGCTCGCACCACTGCCATTGAACGGCGCGGCGCAGCTCATGGAGCGAGGGTGCGCAACGCTGGGCATCCAGACGTCGCCGGCCGCCAACGCGGCGCTCTCCGGCTCGTACTACCAGCCCGGCATCGGGTGGCGGGCGGCGTGCACGAACCGTGGCTTCTGCGAGGCCGGCTGTACAACGGGGGCAAAGGCGAGCATGGATGTCACGTTCCTGCCGCTTGCCGTCGCGGCGGGCGCCGAGATCCGGGCGGAATGTTTCGCTACTCGCATCGAGACAGACGCGCGCGGACGGGTGACCGCGGTGGTGTACCACCACGGTGGCGTGGAGCACCGGCAGCGCTGCCGTGCCGTCTTCCTCTGCGCGGGCGCTGTGGAGACGCCCCGGTTGCTCCTGCTGAACAGTCTCGCCAACGACAGCGGTCAAGTGGGGCGCAACTTCATGGCCCACGTCGGGCTCCAACTGTGGGGCCGGTTCGCAGACGAGATCCGACCGTTCAAGGGGATTCCGGGCGCGCTTATCTCGGAGGATATGCACCGGGCGCGCGATGCCGATTTCGTTGGTGGCTACCTGCTCCAGAGCATTGGCGTGCTGCCGGTCACCTACGCGTCGCAGGTCGCGCGTGGGCGCGGGTTGTGGGGCGAGCCGCTACGCGCGCACATGCGCACCTACAACCACACGGCCGGTATCAACGTGCTCGGCGACTGCTTGCCGTACGACGAAAACTTTCTCGAGCTCTCCAACGAGCTGGATGCAAGAGGTTTGCAGAAGCCGCGTATTCACTTCTCGCTCGGCGAGAACGAGTGTCGCATGCGTGACCACGCTGAGCGTACGATGCGCCGCATCTGGGCGGCTGCAGGTGCCGCGGACGTGTGGACCTATTCGCGGACGGCGCACACCATCGGCACATGCCGTATGGGCACCGACCCCGCCGCGGCAGTAGTCGATGCGGACTGCCGCGCCTTCCACGTGCCGGGGGTGTATGTCTGTGACAACTCCGTATTCCCCAGCGCGCTCAGCGTGAACCCCGCGCTCACGATCATGGCGCTCGCACTCCGGACCGCCGACTGCTTCCTTGCCCGCGCACGCGAAGGCGCAGCTGCATGACCGACGTCAGCTTCCTCGAGATGGTGCGCAACGCGCACCGCGACGGCAACTACGCCGGCGACGAGCACGGCGGCGGGGCCGGCGCGTCGGGAGTTGGGCTTCCCACCGGGTCACCAGGCAACTTCTGGTTTGCAACCGGCATCGAGTGTTCCAACCCAACCATCGACCACGGCCAGACGCGGCGCGACCTACTCGAGGAGTGTGGCCACTACCGCTACTGGCGTGAGGACCTTGGACTCGTCAAAGAGCTCGGGCTGAAATACCTGCGGTATGGGCTGCCGTACCACCGTGTGCACCTTGGGCCAGGCAAGTACGACTGGGAATTTGCCGACCTCGCGATGGCGGAGATGCGACGGCTTGAGATCACGCCGATCCTTGACCTGCTGCATTTCGGTGTGCCCGACTGGCTCGGAAATTTTCAGAATCCCGAGCTGCCTGTGCACTTTGCCGACTATGCAGACGCAGTGGCTGAGCGCTACCCGTGGGTCAGGTGTTACACGCCGGTCAACGAGATCTACGTGACTGCGCGCATGAGCGGAAAGGACGGGTTGTGGAACGAACAGCTCACCACCGACCGCGGGTACGTGACGGCGCTGAAGCACTGCGTCGCTGCGAGCATTCTCGCCAACCATGTCATCGCGAAGCGTCGACCCGACTGCATCATCGTGCAGAGCGAGAGCGCCGAGTTCACACACGAGGCGCGCGCCGAACGGTCGCCGGAGATCACGCTCCGCAACAAGCTGCGCTTCGTCGCGCTCGACCTGCTCTACGCCCATGCGCCCGACGCAGACGTCTGCCTGTACCTGATGGACAACGGGATGACGCGCGAGGAATACGCGTGGTTCATGAAAGGGGAACCGCCCGGCTATCAGGTGATGGGAAACGACTACTACGGGCGGAATGAGCGCATCGTGTTGCCCAACGGCGACACGCAGACCGCGGAAGACGTGCTCGGCTGGTATCAGATTACGAAAAGCTACTACGACCGCTACAGGAAGCCGGTAATGCACACGGAAACCAACGTGTTCGATGCTGAGGAGGCGCCAGCGTGGCTTTGGAAGCAGTGGATTAACGTACTCCGAATGCGCGCGGACGGCGTACCGGTGCTTGGTTTTACGTGGTACTCGCTTATCGATCAGATCGACTGGGACGTGGGGCTTGCCGAGCGCAAGGGGACCGTAAACGCGTGCGGGCTCTACGATCTTGAGCGAAAGCCGCGGCCGGTAGCTGACGCGTACCGGGCGCTGCTGCGAGAGTTTGGCCGCATTACCATCGTGCCGCACGGAGAACTGTTCGAAATTACGGATGCCGGGGCACGGCTGAAGATTGAGGTATGACCATGTCGTATGGGCCCGTCCTGTCTGCAGCAGCGACCGCTTGGCTATGACCAAACGATGACCGGCTGGCGCAGGGTCGGATCTGAAAACCTTATCGATGAGGCGCGATGAGCCCGTGGCGCACAGTTCATCGCGGCCAATAGTTCCGATTCACCACGCTGAGTCGACGGACGACTTCGATGCGATGCTCATGGCTCTGGCGATGATGCGTTACGCATCGGCACGCCACGGGTAAGCGTATGTGATCGTGTTTGCGAACGCGTAGCTGTCATGGAGCGCGATGAGGCCCTCAACCGAATTCAGTTCGTCGCTCATCTTTGGCGGTACATCGCCGTCTCGCCACTAGCGACTGTGCCGTATTTGTGATGGGTTGTGACGCGGAGCGAAAGTCCGCGGCGCAGGCCGCTCCGACCTTGTTGTCGCGACCGTAAGTGCGGTTCGGAGCAGATTGTGCAGAATAACGCCTGAGCGGACGGCCTCACGGACCTCTCCGCGCATGGGCCCGCTGTGGCGGGTCCGATCTCCAATTCCCAACCCCCGACTTTGCGATGAAGCCAGACGACAAAAGTGGATTGCTCTCCACCGCCGAGCGGCCGCTCCGCGTGCTCCTGCTCTCGGGTTCTGACCGCCGGCAGTACAACTGTCCCGGTGTGGACGCCAAGTCGCGCACCTTGATGCTGCGCATGGCCGAGCGGTTGCCATCGGAGTGGGAAATCGACTACGAGGATTTGGGAAACGTTTATGGACGCGCGCGCATACAAAGCTGCAATGCCTGCGTGAGTACGTCGATGGCGCTCTGCGTGTGGCCGTGTAACTGCTACGCAAAGCATGATGACAAGGAACCGGATCTGCTGTGGGACCTCGACCTGTATGCACGGCTGGACCTTGCTGATGCATGGGCGATTATTGGACCGCACAACTGGTACGGCCCAAGTTCCAACCTCAAGTTGTTGTTCGATCGGTTGGTATGCGCCAACGGTGGTAATCCCCGCGAGGAACTCATCGACCACAAGGATCCGGAAAAGGCGATGGCGCTCGAGCATGCGCCTGAATGGGAAGCGCTTTCCGTAAATCACCTCGAGGGGCGCACTGCGGCATTCTTCAATTACGGCGACGAAGGCGGGGACGAGGTCGGGGACGATGGTCGTCCGACCAAACTGCGGCACAAGGAGTACTTCGATCCAGCCCAGGAGCCGTTCGTCAATTTGCGCGACGCATATGCACCGCTCGTGTGGCAATGTCGCTACTCCGGCATTGAGGTGCCTGACGCGCTGTGGAGCTATTGCACGACGGGCAAGGGTCGGATGTACAGCGAGAACCAGTCGGAGAACATGGTGCGGGAAGGGGAGTTCATGCGGGCGTTCGACGCATGGTCCGTGCGCTTTGAAGCGCACGTTGCCGCGAAAGGAAAAGTGGAGCCAGGACAGTGGCGCGCGTTTGGCTTCGAGGCGCCGGGACACCGGTGGGCCGACGCGAAACTGAAGTGGCGTGGTATCCGGATGGGTGTGGGGATGGCACCGCCAGGATCGTCGCCCGCCGCGCAGGAGCAGCTCGAATTGAACAACGACGCCACACTCAACCCCACGCAGAGTGAAGGCGAGAAGCTGCGCCGGTGAGTACCTGCCGGCTGGCGACTACAGATCGGCAAACTCCACGAAAACACGAATGATGCGCGAGCATGTGTTCGACAGCGGTTTCGTGAACGCGGCCATCATCGACCAGCGTGGCAGTTGCCGCCCGCTCGATCAAAAACTGATCGTCAACATTCAGCTCGACCGGGAGCACGGCGGTGGAGCGACGACCCGGACATTCGCCGCGAACGGCGTGGTGACGCCAGCGGCCGTCACCTATGTGCGGCTACCCCTTCTGACACCGAGACGCTACGTGCGCTTCATTCGCGGCAGCGTAAGCGTGAAGAGTGCGCCGTGGTCCAGGACGCTCGCAGCCTCGAGATTGCCCCACATGCGGCGTGCGAGCTGCCGGCTGATTGTGAGGCCGAGCCCAACGCCAGGGGCGCTCTTGCGGCGACTCGTGTGAGTACCGTCTTCCGTCGACAGCTGCACGAAGGGTTCAAATATCGTCTCGAGTTGGTCAGCCGGAATTCCTTCGCCCGAATCCTGCACCTCGACGAGCATGACTTCGGCACCGTCAGCCAATGCGACGCCATTGCGAATTCTGAGAATGATGCGGCCACCTGCCCCCGTGTGCTTGATCGCGTTCGTCAGCAGGTTCAGCAGCACTTGTTGTACACGGTGCGCGTCAGCCAGGGCAAACGTGTCTGGTCCCACGTCATCCTCAATCGAAAACGTGAGCTGTGCCGCGGCGAGATGCGGAGCGACGATGAACTCAGCGCTCTGGACGGCCTCCCGAAGGCACACGGACTCGGCACGTAGCGCAAGCTTCCCGCTCGCGAGCTGGGAGAAGTCGAGCACATCGTCGACGAGCCGACGAATCCGCTCTGTCCCCTGCTGCATTCTCTGCAACGTCTCGCGCTGCCGCTCGGATAGCGGCTCCATGGTGTCGTGCAGCAGCAACATCGCGTAGGCGCTGATTGATTGCAGCGGCGTTCGCACTTCATGACTGACCTCCGCGAGGAACGTACTCTTGTCCTGCGAGGCGCGGTCGGCCGCGTTGAGCGCCACCTCGACGTCACTCCGTGCCATCCGTTCTCGCTTAATGAGGCGCGCACGATCCAACGCCAGCGTGCATTGATCGGCGATGGCCGTCAACAGCGGGAGCCGCGATTCGAGATCCTGACGACTATGCGGCTCACCGAAATCGACGGCCATGACACCGAACATGACGCCGTTGCGCCGCAGCGGCACGGACACCGTCGCACCGACGCCAAGGTCGCTCGCAATGTCCGCGGCGTCCGGGAAACGCTGAAGCATGTCGACCGGATCCGTAACAAGAACGGGGATGCCAGTCCGGAAGGCCGTTGGAGCGGGCCACATCGTGGCCACTGGAAGCTGTACGAGCCTCGCCTGAATGGATGGCGGGAAATCAGTCGCCGCGAGGAACCGCAGCGGCGCGTCCGTCGCGTCGGTGACCAGAATCGACACGTAGCGCGCGTTCGCATACCGTCGGACCGAATCAGCCGCGATCTGCGCGACGGCCGCTTCGTCGACAGCCGTCGCAAGTTCGCCGGTCACTGCTTGCAGCTGTGAGGTACGCGTGAGCAGCAGGTCGCGCTCGCGTTCTGCGAGGAGCCTCGAAGTGATGTCGGAATAGGACACGGCGACGGTATTAGCAGACCGCACGGCGACGAGTCGAAAACCTATTTCAACGCCAAGATGATCGTACCACAATTCGTGTGACCACGGCTCCCCGGTTTCGAATGCGGTGGCGTAGCCGGCCAAGATGCCCGATGCGACGACACCAGGGAATTTCAGCGACATCCGCTCACCGATGAGGTCCGCTGGGACAAGATCGACCATCGACGCGCCGGCGGGGTTCACGTACACGTAGATAAAGTCGATCACGCGCTGATCGTCATCGAACACCGGCGTGCACAGCGTGAAGCCTTCCGGCGATGAATCTTGAACAAACCGGAACACGTGCGCCAACTCGTCCATGTTCGTCTGCATGACAGGCGTTCGCATTACAGTAGACATACGGCATCAATGGCTTGGGGGGGCGCACCGGCGTAAGCGAGCCGGAGTGACGTGCGCCTTCTTACCTAATATTCGGTTCAGCGTGCTTTTATGCCAGTTTGAGCGCCACCGTTCCTGACTTGGTGGTATCGTCGATACCGGCGAGACGTATTTCCGACGCAGCTCTTCTAGCTCAAAGCCGGTTGGCCGCCGACCGCGGAAGCACGCGACCAAGGACGGTTCGAAGCGAAGGCTGGGCAACGACAACATGCCGGCGGTCGTCGCCCGCGCTCGCGTCGGTGACACGCGCGCCATCGTGTTGCCGAGCATTTCGAACGCCTCCGCCCTGACCGCGGTGTCTCGGCCAAAGCTCAGCCCAGGCGTGAAACTGCACACGGACGGTTTCACTGCCACGCGTCTGGCGGCCCAGTAGAATAGCGTCAAATACGTCGCCTTCGTAACGGTCCGCAACCAGCGGAAGCGCGGGATCTTCCAGGTGCGGAATGTCAACAGTTCAGGGGCACCTCAAGGCGTGGAACGCCCGATTCCGCAGAGTCGCCGGAAGTATTTCCACCGTACCTGGCGTGGCACAGCATCGACGAGCGGATGCAGTGGCTGGCAGGCGTCAAGGCCGTGGCGGTCCTGGCCGGGTGCACGGCTGCAGTCGCCCCTGCGCCGCACTGTTCCATTTGCGGAGCGATGCTGACAGCGGCGTGACTACTTGTTGCCCATACCAAGCGTCGCCGAATGAGGCCACCCAGTTCGAATTGCGCCCCACCAGCCGATACGGGGACCTTGTCCCAATGATCATGTACTCGAAGGCGCGTACGCACCGACGCCCGTGATCTATTGAGAGGAGTTCCAAGCCCGAGTTGCCAAGGGGGACTTTTATCCCACGGTCAGCACGGTGGTCGACCCTGGCATTCTGTTCTAGTAGCGCACCAGAGTAGAGGCGCGTGAGAGGATCAAGCGGATTGTGTGCGGGCGAGCGTGGCGCCGCGCACGATGCGGCCATATCAAGATGATTGTTGTTACGACGGATGACGGCATGGATTTTTTGAGCGGAGTCGGACCACGCTGCGTTGCCGATCGACAAGGCGTTTCAAGCCGCGGTGACGGCGGGAACAAACCACCATCTTTATCGGGTGCCAAAGCCGGCGGCGTTGAAGTGCGTCGGAATCTGCGCCGGCTGCTCGGCATAGATCATTGCCCGGAGAATAGGCACGTGCGCAACGATGTCAATTTGCCAGGGCTTATGCGACTGGTACGCGTGGATGATCCGTGCGTCGGGCATCCCCGCCGGATTCCGACAGCGCGCACACAATCGTCCGCTTACCGCGCGGAGCGCGGCTAGCTGAAATCCCGCATCCTGTGCACGACGCTGTGCGGTTTCACCCAGAGCCTTTCGCTTCGATTGAAAAGAATCGTGCGAGGTGTCGTCGCATTCAAGCGCGTGCTGTGTGCCGACCGTGGCGGCCGTGACGACATTGGATTCGCGGAAAACCTCCTGGCTCCTTGCAGTGCGTGCTCGGCGTCGACCAACGGCACAGATCAGACCGAAAGAGGGGTTCGTGACTGCTGACGTCGGGACGTGAGCACAAAGTGCGGCGCCACCGCACATTAGCGATTCGCCTCACCGGCCTACCAAAAGAATTTCAAAACTATTGTCCGCTCATCAGGAGTGCGATGCGGTGACTCGCGTTACGACGCTCGCTGCACCGAACGCTCGCCAGGTAGGTTGCAACGACCTACCTGGCGTGCATGCCAAGTCAAACTTCACATACCCGCGGATCAAGCCGACCGCTTTTTACGACATGCTCCTACGCGACGACATGCGACCGCAGACTCGGGCGCCTGAATGACGTGAGACGTGGCGATCAATTAGCAGTCTGCGCTCTTCGTCGTGGCAACGCGGCGACGCCACCGCATCGCACCAAGGCCCGACAACCCCGCCGCTAGCAAAAGGAAAGAAGCAGGCTCCGGCACTACTTGCGTTGCGAACCCACCACTGAAGCCGCCGCTGCCGAAATCAGCCTCGCCACAATTGTTTGATATTCTGTTGCGATCTAGCGTCACTGCTCCCGTCAGCGCAATCGCGCGTCCGCACACGATGCCGGCGCCGGTGGTCATGGTGATGCTTTCCCGCGCAAGAAGGTTGCCCATGAAAGACGTTCCAGTGCCCAGCGTCGCCGAGCTACCAACCACCCAGTACAGACCATTGTTCGCTCCGCCGTTCAGGACAAGCACGGACGCGAGGCTTGCTGTCGTCAACGTGCTACCGATCTGAAATACGAAGAGAGAATTCGGATTGCCCCGGAAATCAAGCGTCAGAGTACCCGTCAGCTGCGCTGAAGATGAAAAAGAATACACGCCAGGTGTGAGCGACAAGCCGCCAAGGTCAAATCCGCTGAGATCACGAGTGCGTGGCAACGCGGAGAACAACGTGAATGCGCCATTCGCATCAGTCTGCGCTCGACTCGCGACCGCGTCACCTGCGTGCACCGTTCCGTCAAGCGTAATCAACCCACGCCCGGTGATCGCGTTCCCCGGAGACGATCCCAGATTTCCTCTGATGGTCGTCGGGCCGGTATTTGTAACGGTTGAGGCACCGAGCACGCCGAAAGCTTTCGCAGAGCCCAACGGACTCTGCGCGCCAGCGTGAGACGGTGCGGCGAGCATCACAACGATCGCACAAGCGACCGATGGAACCTTCACTCTGCTCCAAGCCTTTTGTATCGTGTACATCAGGTGCATCTCCCAGTCGTCAGGTTGTGGACTCGCCAAACGAGCAGTTGGCGGCAAAACTTAATTAGTCACGCGCGCACATTCTGTGCCGGGGGCTTTTTTTTGTGTTGCGTGTCACCAGCAGCCAGAGTGCCAGACCGGTGTTCGCCGGTTTCACGAAGCGCACCACTAAACAGCTGTAGGATGCAAGATGCTGCAGCGCTTCTCAGCGCGCCGAAGCGCTGCGTAGATCTGTGGTAATTGAACCACATACTTGTGGTAGCAACACCACTGCCTAGGCGCATCTCGGTTGGTAACTAACACCACGATTTGGCGACGAAGATTGGCTTCACGCACGACAATGGAGTTCGCATGGGACGGGCGATTCACGCTGAGTGGCCTCTAGCTTTTTGATGGTCGGATACGCTGCGTCCATTTCGGGTGTATCCGTCAGCCTGCGACGGCTCCGTTGCGCATGCCGTCTTTCAGTGGAAGGTTGGCCACCTCGACACCTGAGTTGCGGCGTGCGATGAAGATTAGCCGGGACACAAACGCCCGTTTCCAAAAGTGCGCATCGACCCGAACCTCAATCATATCACCAGACGCTGTCGCAGATAGTTTTTTGTCCTCGTGGCGTACTTCGTTTTTTGTGGAAGTTCCGGTTCTTCATCGGGTTTACGTGCGAATCGGAGCAAGTGGCTCCACTTCTCTGAGCGTATCAGAAGGCGAGAGAATCGAGCCGGTCGTGACGTCCTGGCTAGCGAGCGCGTGGATGTGATTTGAAGTTTCGCAAACTTTACGCGTTGGTTGAGGGCTCCCCTGACCGCATGTGCCTGCGGCCGCGTGCAGGAATGGCCGGCGGTATTCTGTGCTGCGGTACAGCTGGTGCTGAACCTTGCCACGCCCGTCATACGCTTCTGCACGCAAATTCGTCGAGGTCTTTAACGCCGCGTTCTGTCCCAGCTCCGGCACTGGTGACGATCATCGAACCGCGCTCGGCGCCGCGGACGCATCGTACATTCTCAATGCTTGGTCGGCGCGTGCACCCAGCATCGCGCAGGTGCTGGCCGAGAATCGACACGCTGCGTCGGAGGTAGCCAGGGATCAGGCAGACCAGCGGGCCGCTCGTATTCTCGATCAAAAGGCGGGCCAGCACCTGACCATGGTTACCGAGTTCCGCATCCTGACAATGAATGCAGCTGCCGAGCGCGGCTTTGGCGTGCTACGCATCAGTTTGATGACCGGACGCACGGCGTTGCGTTCCCGGCGTCAGCAGGCTCGCACGCCGCGGAGCAGTATCAGCGTGCAATGCGCGTGTCGGTCGTATGCGTTGGGTAAACGGCGACGTGTCGCGTGAACACCGCGTTGGCCACCGTCCTCACGGCGACGCACTTCATGCACTCGGAACGTTTTGTCCGCCGTCCGCCCACGCCTCGCGCACTTCCGACCGCCGCCTGGATCAATCCCCCCAATCGCACTCGTCGACGAAGTCGACGTTCACGAAACCCCTGCCACGCGGTGTTCTAAAGTCATTCACAGGTTCTAAACTGGCAGATGATATGTAATGCACTTGCTGATCGCGTGTTCGTCCAATGCAAATCTCATGAGCGCTCGGGACTAGCAACGCACTTTTTGTCAGCTGCGGCGATTGATCCGGTGCGTTGGAAGCCCACCCGCGGCTTTTCCACTTGCACGCCGTTGACTGTGTCTTTACGTGCACGCCAAAGCGTGGGTTGGTGTGGACGAATGGAGTGTCAGTTTGCTCGTCTGGGTTGCATGCTGGGCCTGGTCCGTCGCATTCCGGGTACCTACGGTCGAACATGGAGGCGTCACAACAGCGTCGCCGACGGGCGCGTCATGGATTACTCGTGTGTCGTAGCCAGATGCATGTGTGGCGGGAGTCCTGCAGAGTTGACGGCCTTCAATACCGCGTCATACTTTTCGCGTGTTGTCAATCCTGCTGGCAGTTGCTGACGCGGGTGCGTTGCGAGCGCGTGCTCGGATCGTGCTCCAGTTGGTTCCATTCGATCCGGACCAAATACCGTGCCCCCAGTAAAAGCCGACGATAACCTCGAGCTGATGGACGTCACCCCAGCGCTTGCAACGCAGTGGCTGAAGACGATGGCAGCAAACCGGAAACTCAATGAGACGCACGTGGAGCGCCTCGCCGAGGACATACGTCGTGGCGACTGGCGCCAGACCTTCGACCCCGTGCGGTTCAACAGGAAGGGTGAACTTGTCGACGGCCAGCATCGCCTGTCCGCCATCGTCGCCTGCGGGAAGACCGTGCCGCTCTATGTCGCGCGCAATCTGGATCCAAGAGCCATGGCGGTCATCGACACCGGGCGCGCTCGGTCCGTCGCCGACGTGCTGCAGATCAACGGTGTCAAGAACGCGCGGAAGCTCGCTGCGGCAGCGAAATCAATCCACTATTACGATCTCGGTCGCTTGGCGAGCAGCGGTCCGGCCGTGTCGTTTGCACAGTTGCAGCGGACCATGAAGGCGCATCCATTCCTCGGCGACGCCGTCCAACGCGTCGTTCAGAACGGAGTGATCCAGCCGCACGCGCAACTCGCGATGGTCTATTGTCTGGCGCACGAGAAGCACGCGAGGAAGGCCGAGGAATGGATCGAGGCACTTCAGGAGGGCGAGAACATCGGACGCGGCAATCCGGCGTTCGAGCTGCGGAAGCGGCTCCTCGGCATGCGTGGCGGCGCTGGTGCGACCACGCAAATCCGTGGCCCCGCCGTGGCGGCCATGATCATCAATTCGTGGAATCTGTACCTGACGAACCGCACGGACGTGACGGCCAGCGAACTGCTGTGGCGGAACACGCGCGCGACGGCAGACGACGAGTTTCCCACGGTCAGATAAACGTCGTATCGTCAGAAGGCACACACCGCGTCGTGCGTAGGGTGGCACGGCGACTGGTGATCATTGACGAGCATTCTCGGCTTGCACTGCCGCTGCGCGAATCGCACATCGGTCCGAATGCGGCAGGTTTCCGTGATCGTCACGTCACAGTGGCAGGGTTGTGCTGCTGAAGCGAATGCCTGCTGCGCCGGTACTTCGCGCCTCGCCGTGCCGACGATGTGATCCAGTCGCTCGTCGTCACCAGCAGGACGACCGTCGTGTCGATCCGGCGCTCGATATGCCGCGATAGCTCTCGCGTGTCCCCTATGTCCTGCGCGCTGTCGTGCCACGTCGATGTCATCACTCTCGTTCAGGTCACAATGCACGCGTAGACGTCAATGATGAAGCGTGGCAGTACGCTGCAGGATCTCGAGCGAATTCGAGCGCTCATTCACGACCCGAGGCGTCATCATCATGTCCTGCGCGCGAGTGGAGATCGGCCACGCCACGGTGGTCGAGATTGGAGTGAGAGCGGCGCGCATCAGGATGCTGATGACTACATGACGCGGTCGTTAGGTCATTCGTTCAGATCGAGGCGCAGCTCGTACAGCGTGGTTACGGCACGGGGCTCGGGCTCAAGATCAGTTAGAATCTTGCCCGTACAATTCGTGGCGATCAGACGGTTGCCAGTGAATTGGGTACGGACAGCACATTCACAGCGCACCTACCCGCCGCGACGACGATCACCACCTGACGGGGACACAATTGCGCCTCCGTCACGTGGTGCAGCGCGGCCGAGGAGGCCTACGAGACGGTACCCGCCCGGTGCCGTGGAAGGTGTGCGGCAAAGCAAGTGCCCAAGTCGTCCGTCGACGTGACCACGAGTCGCCCACCATGCCTGGTCACGATTTCATCCGCGATGTAGAGCCCTAACCCGAGATGCGGAAAGGCATCATCGGCATTGCCATGCCGCAGTCGCTTGAAGGGGCCAAAGAGCGTGGGCAGTTCAGCAGCGGGGATCGTCGGGCCGGTATTCCGTACCTCGACAATGACCTCCGCGTCATCTCCGCGCACGACAACCTGCACCGGCGTCTCGGGGTCACCATGCTGCACCGCGTTCCCGAGCAAATTCGACAAGACCTGGCCGATGCGCGGTGCGTCGAAACTGCCGCGCAGATCACCGGTCATTGCCACCGCATACGTGTGCTGCGGACTACTGCTCCGAAATTCGTCAACCGCGTCCTCCACCACACGGTGAAGGTCAACGTCATGCGGATTCACCGGAAGCCCGCCGCCCATGCGGCTGCGCGTGAAGTCGAGCAGGTCGTCGAGCATCTGCGTCATTCGCTTGGTGCTGCGGACGGCGCGCGCCATGAGCGGGGCGTAGTGCGCATCGAGTACGTTCGCATCCGCCACCGCCTCGGTCACGATTGATACGGTGTGCAGCGGCGTCCTGAGGTCGTGGCCCAGCACCGCCACGAAGAGGTCCTGCGACTGCGTCGTGTTGGTGTGGAACCTCCCGACAGACTCCGCGATGATCTGGTCGATGGCTTCATGAAATCGCGCGAGGTCGTCGATATGGACACGAGTCAAGACGTCCTGTTCCGCCGTCCAGAGCCGTAGCACACTGGCGCGCAGTGCACGGAATTCAGCAATCATCTCGACGATGGTGAATCCGCTATTGGCGCGGGCAGCGCCATGCGCCTTGGCCGATGCCGACGTACTGATCGGTGCATGGACTTCCTCGCCCTGCGACTTCCTGCGCTGGTCCTCGGCGGTCTGCGGTGTGCGCAGGTCGGCGATGATATCGGTCAGCATTTCGGCCGCGTGGTCGCGCAGGGCCGTCAGGTTCATGTCGGCGGCACCAAGCAGCGTGCGCGCGAATGTGACCCACTCCGCGAGCACCACGTCCATGCTCGCCTCCAAAAAATCGGCGAGTCGCTGCGGTGCAACAGGCACGGTTGTCATTCGGCGGTCGGGAAGGGGACGGGTAGCAACTTGTGATCGCAACGGTTGAAGCTGGGCTGCGGCGGTGTGTAACGTCTTGAGAGACCTGTCCCTGAGTTACGTAGATAACGAGCTTTGCGTAGCGCGACATGCTGAGCTCGCTCTTGGCGGCCGCCCCCGCCTGGCAGTGGTTCGCGCGTGCGGCTCGCCGGTCCAGACGGAGAGGGGTATTCTGCAGCGATGCTATCGCTGCCTCCTAACCTGCCCATGGATGCCCCGCAGGTGCGGACCGCGCTCGCCACGCGCGCGACGCCGTTGAACACAGCTTCCGTGCGTGATCCTCGCACGACGCCTGGAATCGAGTACGTGCTGTACTGGTCGCAGAGCACCCGCCGCGTCTCCGGCAATTGGGCACTCCGCGCCGCGGTCCGTGCTGCCGACCGACTCGGTCTTCCAGTGGTCATTCATCAAGGGATCGATGCGACCTACCCCTCGGCCAATGCCCGCCACCACGGCGCACTGATGACCGCCGCGCACGAACTGGCGCGGGATGCCGTGGCGGCGGGCTACGTCGTCTCGGGCGCCGTCCGTCGCACCGGTCGCGGGGCAGGGCCACTCCGTCCAGCTGATGATCGCACGGTGCTCGTGCGGCTTGCCGAGGCAGCCGCCCTGATCGTCACGGACTGTCTGCCGACCGCCGGCGTACTGACCCGGGCGACGCAGCTCGCGGCGCGAGTGCCGTGTGCCGTCTGGGCGGTGGATGGCTACACCACGATGGGGGCCTTCACGACACGCGGGACCCCAGCAAATGCCGGTGGTCAACGGGCCGCCTTCGATGCGGCCATCGCGCAATGGCTCACGGAGGTCGAGGACCGGGTGCCACGACATCCCGTGCACCATGGCGACGATGCCGCCCGCGCTGCACTCGTCGAGCACATCGCCGCCACCGTGGGTCCGCGCGCCTGGACGGTGTTCGAGGACCCGGCGTTCGTCATGCCTGGTGCGGCGCAGGCATGGGGCATCGCCTTGGCCAAGGCCAGCGGGTCGGACGCGTCGGTGATTTTGCCGGCGGGCGCATCGGTGGGCCGAGCCGCGGGTCTGGCGACGCTCGCGGATTTCGTCACACACCGCCTGACCGGGTATCAGGCTGAGCGCATGGACGCTGCGCGCGATACGACGACGCATCTGTCGCCGTTCCTGCACTATGGCACGCTCGGCCCGGTCGAAGTGTGTCGGGCCGTGCTCGCAGCGGTGCGCGAGGGGCCAGACAGCGAACGCAGTGTACGACAGGCGAGTGCGGCCGGCGTGGTGGATCAGGTGGCCGTCCGCCGCGACCTCGCGTTCTCGCTGGCCCTGGGGCTGGCGCAGGCCAACGGGGTCACCGATGCGGCCGAGGTGGTGAGTCAGGGCATCCCTGCGTGGGCGCGCCGGACGCTGGACACTCGCTCCGTGCCGAGCGACCACGCCGCGTGGAATGCTGCGGCACTGCGTCGAGGCGAGAGCAGCCATCCGCTCTGGAACGCCATGCAGACGTCACTCCTGCATCACGGGCGGCTCCACAACTACGCGCGCATGCAGTGGGGCAAGGCCATCGTCCGATGGGCGCCCGATGCGGACACGGCGTTGACCTGGCTGGTGCACGAGAATGATCGCCTGGCACTTGACGGTCGTGACCCGAATGGCATCATGGGTACACTCTGGTGCCTCGGCTGGGGCGAGCGGCCGTTCCCGTCGCAGCCAGGGTTTGGCACAGTGCGGGCGATGTCACTGGACCGGGCGTCGCATCGCTACGACCCTGACGCGTTCATCCGGCGGGTGCAGGGTTTGACAGAGCTGACGCCAATGCAGAGCTCATTGTTCGAGTGACCTGCCCGTACAGCATGTTGGGGCGAGCGCCACTTCTCGTATCAATAGCAAACGCACTTCCGCCATTCATTCGTCATGCCAATCGTGAGCTGCCCGAGAATTTGAGAGGGCTGAAAACTGGGACAAGTGTGGCCGAAGCACTGGTCACAAAGGTCGTCATGCGCGTCCAGCCAGAAGCTTTCGTGCGGACTGCAGAGCGCCGCTCGTCGGACCGGCGAACGGACCGATTTTTCACTCGTCGTGGTTCGGAATAAACGCGATAGCGATGATCAGCGCGTGCCACTGCTCGGCGCAGTTGCCACGAAGGCAATCGAGACGAAATGGCGCGCGTCCTTGCACCGTGATCCGCAGCACTCCCGCACAAGCTGCGGTGATGAACGCCGGCGCGATGATCGCGAACCTCAGTTGGACCATCACGTGGGCCTGGCACGGTACCGTCGGCGCGTAGATCGAGGGTTCGCCGCCCACGTCGGCACGATTGGCCTGGCGGGTCGCGCGCTTCTGCGTGCCCTGTCCCGGCGGAAGCGCAATTCGTGGTTGTTGGAGCCGACTTACTCTATCTTTCGTTTTATGACCGATCTCGTCCGTGAGAACCTGCAGGCTGCCTT
>JACMPK010000193.1 GCA_014377535.1 Gemmatimonadaceae bacterium | reverse complement strand
GTGTGCAGGCCGCACCGCGTGCGACGGACAGCGTGAACTTCTCGCGCGCCACCGCGCCGGGCATCGACCTCGCCGGGCTGCGCGCCGCATCGGACAGTCAGGCACAGGGCAACACGCGCGACCAGTCGTCGCGCGACCAACAGCAGCGCGAGGCCTTCGGCCGCGCGCAGGACCGTCACAACTCGCGCTCGTCAGCCGACGATTCGCGCCACCGCTCGCGTCGCGAGCAGCCGGAGGATCGTCGATGAGCACAATCACGTCACCCATCAGCGTTGGACCCGCAGTGCGCGAACCCGGCACGCCGGGCGCCGCACCCGCACGCAAGGCGCAGGGCGCGATGGGCAAGGATGACTTCCTCAAGCTGCTGGTCGCACAGCTGAAGAACCAGGATCCGCAGAGCCCCGCCAATGCCGACCAGATGGCCGCGCAGCTGGCGCAGTTCTCGAGTGTCGAGCAACTCACCAATATCTCGAAGACGCTGGAGCTGCAGGGTGCCTCGCAGACGTCGCTGCTGAACGAAGTCGCGGCCGGCACGGCCGTGAACAACATCGGGCGCCGCATCTCGGCGACCAGCGACCTGCTGGAGATCGATGGCAGCGGCAACGAGGCGCTGATGGTGACGAGCACCGGTGGTCCCGCCACGATGAACGTCTACAACGCGATCACCGGTGCACTCGTCTCCACGAAGGACATGGGGTCGCTGGGAGCCGGCACGCAGGAGATCGTGGTGGGTCGGGCCCTGGGCGACCTCAAGCCGGGTGTCTACCGCGTGAAGGTCACCGCTACCGACGAGAACAATCCTGCGGTCTTCACGACCGGCGTGCGGGGCGTGGTGACCGGCCTCGAAGCCGGTGCCACTGGCCTGATGTACACCATGGGTCGCCTGCGCATTCCGCTCAGCGCCGTGACCTCGATCACCACCAAGTAGCCACGACACACCGACGGCAGCTGTCCGTCATCGCGTCACAGCGTCTGCACACACGCTGCCTGTCCGACCATTCGTAGGCCGCAGTCCAACCTCTCAGCCCCAACCGCACATGCTTCGCTCTCTCTTCGCCGGCGTCTCTGGTCTTCGGAACCACCAGTTCCGCATGGACGTGATCGGCAACAACATCGCCAACGTGAACACCGTCGGATTCAAGAGCGGCCGCGTGGCCTTCAAGGAGGGTTTCGCACAGCTGCTGCAGGGTGCCAGCCGTCCGCCGGGCGACCAGGGTGGTGTGAACCCGGTGCAGATCGGGCTTGGCTCGCTGATCGGCTCCGTGGACCAGCTTTTCACGCAGGGCAACGTGGAGACGACCGGCGTGAGCACCGACATCGCGATGCAGGGCGACGCCTTCTTCGTGGTGCGCAAGGGCACCGAGACCTACTACACGCGCTCGGGCAACTTCCAGCTCGACGCCGAAGGCCGCATGGTCTCGCCGACCAACGGCTTCATCGTGCAGGGCCGCATGGCGCTGGACGGCATCCTGAACGACAACATCACCGACATCACGCTGCCGTTCGGCCAGAAGGTCGCGGCACGCGCCACGTCGAAGGTCACCGTGGCCGGCAACCTGAACTCGTCGGCCGGCGTGTTCAACATCGCGGACCCTGACGGCGCCGGTCCGCTCCTGGGCGGCTTCGGTCCCGACACGCGTTCGGTGACTGCCAACTCCGGCACGTTCACCAACGGCACCATCGGCATGTTCGACGCACTGGGCAACAAGGTCGACGTGAAGATGTGGATGTGGAAGACGGCCAGCAATCAGTGGGATTGGCAGATCGACTCGACCAGCCTGCCCGCCGGCTACACGCTGGGCCTGGACACACCAGGTGCACCGATCGGGGGCGGTGGCGCGGTCACGGGCCGTTTCACCTTCGATCCGTCCACCGCGCTGCTCATTCAATCGTCAATCACCGGCGGCCCGAGCGCCGGCACTGGCATCTCCAGCCCGACGCTGACCATCAACGGACCTGGTGGCTCGCAGATGTCCGTCACCATGAGCCTGGGCGCGCAGACCAGCGCCGGCGCGGTCACCGGCACGCTCGGCGGCATCACGCAGTTCGCCGGCAACGGCACGGCCGTGCTCCGCGACCAGGACGGCTACACCAGTGGCCAGCTGCAGAACTTCAGCATCGACCGCATCGGCATCATCAGCGGCGCATTCACCAACGGCGTGAACCAGACGCTGGGCCAGATCGTGCTGGCCGACTTCAACAACCCGGCCGGCCTGCTGCGCACGGGCGACAACATGTACGCGCTGAGCGGCAACTCCGGCGGCGCGGTGCTTGGGTATGCGCTGGAAGGCAGCCAGAGCTTCATGACGAGCGGCGCGCTGGAAATGTCGAACGTGGATCTGGCGCAGGAATTCACGAACCTGATCGTCGCCCAGCGCGGCTTCCAGGCCAACAGCCGCATGATCACGACCAGCGACTCGATGCTCGAGGAGCTGGTGAACCTGAAGCGATAAGCGTTGACACTGGCGGTGTCGGTCGGCAGGCAGCCGGCCGCCACACGTCGGCGACCGCGGCGCACGCTGGTGGTCGCATCACTCGCACCCGCACTCGTCGGAATCGGGCGGTCGCGTCGCGGCACGCGTTGCCGGATGGCGCGCTCCGTCGGCGTTGTGGGCCCGGGGTCGGAGATCTCTGACCCCATGGTTGATCCCGATGGTTGGAGAGAGCAAGACCTCTGACCCCATGATCGAGACCCCGTGGTTGGACCCCATGGCAGCGCACCGCCCGCACGCACTCCCGCTCACGTCCGTTTGCCGAACACCCGCCACCCGGCAGAATCGGGCGATCGAGTCCCGGCATGAGTTGCCGCATGGCGCATTCCGTCGGCGCGATCGCCCAAGCTGCAAATACCGCAACCTGTTGTCGCGCAGGCACTTCGCTCGCCTCCGGCGCTGCTGACACGTGTGGCATGGCCACTGCTTTGAACAGGGACAGACGAAGCCCGTCACCCACGTTCATCAGGATCGCGCCATGGCCGAAGACGAAACCCCAGCAGAAGACGCTGCACCGAAAGCAAAGAAGAGCCTCCCGCCCTTCGTCATGCCGCTGGTCATGGTGCTCGCCGGTCTGGGTGGCGGTGGCTTCGTAGGCGCCAAGGTGGTCGGCCCCAAGCTCACCGCCGGCTTCTCCGGCGGTCTGACCGCGGTTGACCTGGGAGCCCACGGATTGAAGAAATCGGGCGCGGAAGGCGACAGCACGAGCGACAAATCAGCAGACGATGAGGCGCATGCGGAGGGCGGTGACGCGACGAGCGGGGGCGAACATGGCGCCGCAACGGCGCAGCTCTACACCATTGCCGACCTCGTACTGAATCCTGCCGGCTCCGGCGGCACGCGGTTCCTGATGCTCTCGGTCGCGTTCGACGTGAAGGACTCCGCCGCCGTCGAGACACTCAAGCTGCGCGACGCCGAGATCAAGGATGCCGTGTTGGCGCTGGTCGGCGCAAAGACGGTCGAACAGCTCGCCGAAGTCACCGCGCGCGAACCGCTCAAGGTCGAGATCAAGGACCTCGTGCAGAAAATCATGAAGCAGAAGCTCATCAAGCGCGTCAGCTTTCCGCAGTTCGTCATCCAGTGACCTGCTGATGGCAAACGATACCCTCAACCAGAGCGAGATCGACCGCCTGCTCGGTGGCGGCGGCGGCAGTTCGCTGGACATGGCCGTCAGCGGCCGCCGTCAGCCCACGCCGCAGCACGAGGTGCAGCGCTACGACTTCCGTCGGCCCCATCGCATCTCGAAGGAGCGCCTGCGCACCATCGAGGCAATGTACGAGCGCATGGTGAAGAATCTCGAGAGCTACCTGATGTCGCGCGTGCGCGGTCAGATCGAGGTGCGGCTGCAAAGCGTGGAGCAGTTCAGCTTCGGCGAGTTCACGCTGTCGCTGCCAACGCCGTGCTGCAGCTACATCACGGACATCAACGGCAAGAACGGGTTGCAGGGCGTGATCGATTTCGGATCGGACTTCGCGTTCTTCCTGGTGGACCGGCTTTTCGGCGGCGGCAGTGCGCCGACCATGATGGATCGCCCGCTCACGGCACTGGAACAGGACGCCGTGCGCCTCGTGGCCGACCGCGCCGCCTCCATCGTGCGTGACGTATGGGCTGAAGTGATGCCGATCGAGCTGGCAATCAGCGGATTCGAGGCGTCGCCGGAGATCCTGCAGGTTTGCGCACGCGAGGATCCGGTGCTGGTGGCGAACATCGAGATCTCCGCCACCAACGTCTCGTCGCTGCTGATGATCTGCCTGCCCTTCGCCTCGCTCGAGGAGTACTTCACCAGCGCCGACACACGGCGCGTCTCGAGCACGGCACGCAGCGTGGAGGAACTTCGCACGCAGCGCCGCCAGACCGAGAAGTCCGTTCGCAGCACCACGGTGGCAGTGGCGGCACGACTGCCCGATTTCCGCCTCACCATGAAGGATCTCGGCTCGCTTGCCGTCGGCTCCATGATCAACACCGGCCTCAGTGCGCAGTCGCTGCTCTCGCTGACCGTGGCCGGACAGCCGCGCCTCGTGGCCCGCGCCGGACGCAGCGGCGGCAAGCTCGCGGCCTGTGTCACCGACGGGCGCATCTCCGACAATCGCATCATCGGCAGCATCAACAACGCGGACGTGGAGCCTACATGAACCAGGACGAGATTGCGGCGCTCATTGCCGCCAAGAATGCCGGCCTTCCCCTGCAGGACGCGGACACGCAGATGTCGTCGAACGACGACTACGGCTCCGACTACTCGGAACTCGACAACGCCATTGGTGCCAACGGCGAAGTGCCGATGAGCATGCTGATGGATCTCACGCTGCCGGTCGCGATCGAACTGGGTCGCACCACGATGTCGGTGCAGGAAATCCTGCAGCTCGGCCGCGGTTCGGTGGTGCAGCTCGAGCGACTGGCCGGCGAGCCGATCGACATCTACGTCGGCGAGCGACGATTTGCCGAGGGCGAGGTGGTGGTGCTCGGCGAGAACTTCGGCGTGCGTGTCACGCGCATCATCAGCCGCGCCAGCGGACCGGAGCTGCTCGGATGAGTGCAGGTGGCTACCTCGGCATGCTGGCAACGCTGGCCTTCGTGCTCGGCCTCGTGATGCTCGTCGCGCGACTGGCGAAGCGGTTCCTGCCCGGCGCCGTGAGTGCTACCGGCACCGGTACATTCGCCGTCGTGCAGCGCATTCCGCTTGGCCAGCGGCAGGGCATCGCAATCGTGCAACGCGGCGACCTGCTGATTGGGGTCAGCGTGGGCGAAGGTGGCGTGCGCACGCTGTTCACGATGCCGGTCGGCATGCCGGATGACGTGGATTCATCTGTGGATGTGCATGACGACGAGATCACCGTGCCGGTGACCATGAGCGCGCATGAACTGGCGAGCGGCTCCATGATGCGCATGCATCGCCAGCAGGCGGCGGCAGGCGTGCACGAGCACATGCGCGAGGCGTACGACGTGGCCGCGCCGCCGACCTTTCGCAAGGCACTCGGCATCGCGATCCGCAATCGCGTGCTGCGCGCGTTGATCCTGACTGTCGGCGCACTAAGCGTGCACACGCTGCAGGCGCAGGGAGCACCCGCGCAGCCGGCGCCACGCGTCACGCAACCGATTACGCAACCGATTACGCAACCGGTCACGCGTCCCGCCACACGTCCGGCTGCCGCAGGCACGACGCAGCAGCCCGGGCTGCGCACGCTGCCGATACCGGCGGCACAGCCAGGCCCACGCGATCTGCCGAAGCGCGTGGACCCGCAGGTGCCGTCGCCACGCCCCGCAAAACCCGCTGTCACGGGTTCGCGCACCGGCGGCGAAGCAACCATCGCCCCGCTGCTACCGGCGCCGCAGGCGCGCGACATCGCCGCATTGCAGGCACGCGCCACAGGCAACGGCGCGCTCACCACGCCCGAGGCGCAGCGCATCGCCAGTCGTGCCGACAGCATGCTGTCGAAGATTGCGCCGCAGATGGAGCTCAAGCTCAACCAGAACGCGCAGGGCGAAGGACTGAAGTTGAGCGGCAGCGTGGGCGTCGTGCTTCTCATGGGGCTGCTCTCGATGCTGCCCATGCTGCTGCTCATGATGACCGGCTTCACCCGTATCCTGGTGACACTGCACTTCTTGAAGCAGGCGCTCGGCACACAATCGGCCCCACCCGGTCAGCTGCTCGCGGCCATGGCGCTGCTGCTGAGCGGCTTCGTGATGGGTCCGACGTTGAAGGATGTGAATACCACCGCGCTCGAGCCGTGGATGGCGGGACAGATCGAGCAGGTTGAGATGATGTCCCGCGCGGTGGTGCCCTTCAAGGCATTCATGCTGCGACAGGTGCGCGATCAGGACCTGCAGACTTTCGTGGACCTGGCCGAGATCAAGCAGCCCGAATCACGCGAGGCCGTGCCGCTCACGATCCTGATGAGCGCATTCGTGACCAGTGAATTGCGCACCGCATTTCAGATCGGCTTCGCGCTCTTCCTGCCGTTCATCGTGATCGACGTGGTGGTGGGATCGGTACTCATGAGCATGGGCATGGTGATGCTGCCGCCGGCGATGATCTCCATGCCGTTCAAGCTGCTGCTGTTCGTGCTGGTGGATGGGTGGGGACTGGTCGTCACGGGACTCGTGCAGAGTTTCCGGTGATTGGCGCGGGCGCGGCGGCCATGCCGGAGCTGCTCACCGCTGCGGGAGCGGCAACGTTCATCCTGCTGGTCGCGCGCATCGGCGGGCTGGTGCTGATTGCGCCGATCTTCGCGGCCAAGGCGGTCCCGATGAAGCTGCGCACCGCGTTGCTGGTGATCTTCTCGCTGGTGCTGCTGCCGGTGGCGCGGGCGCATGCCGAGGTTGCACCCGTGCTGACGCCGCTCACGATGCTGAGCGAGACGATCATCGGCTTCGGGCTGGGGCTTGGCAGCGCGATCGTGATTGCCGGTGCATCGGCGGCCGGCGACATGGTGTCGGTGCAGATGGGCCTCGCCGGTGCCAGTGTGCTCGATCCGATGACGAACATCCAGGTGCCCGTGATGGGCCAGTTCATGACGGCGTTCGCGACACTGCTGCTGTTCGCGAGCGGCGGACATCTCGTGATGCTCAGTGGCCTTGGTGATTCGCTTGACGTACTGCCCATTGGCTCCGTGCCCGACCTCGGTGCCGGCCTGCTCGCGATGTCGAAGCTGGGCGGACAGGTGCTCATGTTCGGCGTGATGTTCTCCGCACCCGTGATGGCAGCGACGATGCTCACCAACGTCGCGCTTGCGATCCTCACGCGTGCCGCGCCGCAGCTGCAGATCATCACCGTCGCGTTTCCGCTGCAGATCATGGCGGGCCTCTTCACGATGGCGGCGGCGCTGAGCCTCATCTCGGTCTGGTTCACGGGCTGGGCCACCTATCACGACGGCATGCTGCAACGGATCCTGGGCCCGATGCTCGCGTCGGTGCGCTAGCAGGACGCGATGGCCGACGATGGCGACAAGACAGAAGACGCGACGGGCAAACGCGTCGAGGACGAGCGAGCCAAGGGCAACATTCCGCGCAGCTCCGAGCTGACGACGGCGGCCATGCTGTTCGGGTCTGCCGTCATCCTCGCGCGCGTGGCTCCCACCATGGGCTCGTACCTCGTCGAGGTGATGAGCACGAGCCTCTACAACGCCGGCGCGAACCAGCGCGCGCCGCAGGATCTGCTGTTTGACGTGATCGGGCTTGGCTGGCGTACGCTGGGCCAGCTCTCCGTGCTGCTCGGTTCATTCGCGGGGCTCGCATTCGCCGTCAGTGCGTTGCAGGCGCGTGGTTTGCTGAGCTTCAAGACGCTCGAGCCGTCGTTCAGCAAGCTCAATCCGCTGAACAACCTGAAGCGCGTGTTCGGCATGCAGGGCCTGGCCGACCTGTTCAAGAGCCTCGTGAAGCTGGTGATCATCGGCAGCGTGGTGTACAGCGCCGTGGATGACATGTGGCGCGACGTGCTGGGCCTGGCGCAGGGTGGCCCGATGGGTGCGGCGGTCATGTTCCAGCGTCACGGCGTCGCGCTGCTGCGTCACGCCGGCATCGCCTTCATCGGACTCGGTGTCGCCGACTACGGGTTTCAATGGTGGCGGTGGCACAAGGGCATGATGATGAGCAAGCAGGAAGTGAAGGACGAGTCCAAGAATGCCGACGGCGATCCGATGATCAAGTCGCGCATCCGCTCCGCCCAGCGCGCGCTGCTTCGCAAGCGCATGCTCGCGAGCGTGGCCACGGCCGACGTGGTGATCGTGAACCCGATTCACATTGCAGTTGCGATCAAGTACGACCCGTCAGTGGCGCCGGCGCCGATCATCGTGGCCATCGGCCAGCGCATGGTGGCGGAGAAGATCAAGAAGCTGGCCTTCGAGCATGGGGTGCCGGTGGTGGAGAACATTCCCGTGGCGCGCGCGCTGCTGGCCAGCAAGGCGCAGCCCGGGACGCAGATCCCGATCGAGATGTACGTGGCCGTCGCCGAAGTGCTGGCGTTCGTGATGCGGCAGAAGGCGAAGTTCGGTCGCAGCTGGATGGGCACGCACACCATCGACGACTGACGGTCGTTCGCGCCCACGTCGGCATTTAAACTCTGCGCACACGACGCCACGAACTGCAACTCTTTTCACGCAGAGACTGCAGAGCAACGGAGCACTGCAACTCCTTTCACGCAGAGACTGCAGAGCAACGGAGCACTGCAACTCCTTTCACGCAGAGACTGCAGAGCAACGAAGAAAGATTGAGAAGGCTTTGGGAACTGCGTCTCGCGAGCGCAGTTCCCGAAGCCGTTTTGCCGTTTTGCCGTTCTCCGTGGCTCCGCGTCTCTGCGTGAAAAGAGTTGCAGTTGCCGTTGCGGTTGCCGTTGCAGTTGCCGTTGCCGTTGCAGTTGCCGTTGCCGTTGCAGTTGCCGTCGCAGTTGCCGTTGCCGTTGCCGTTGCTGCCGCAGTTGCCGTTGCCGTTCACCCGCGCAACAAACCCGGCAAACAGATGACATGTCACGAATGCACCAGCGGCAATCTGCGCCGCCCGGCTGCTAGGCAAAGGCTGCCGTATATGGTGAAAACGGTCGCCGAAGCGCCTCAGCCTTGAACGTCGTAAGTCGTTGCGATACAACAGCTTGACATCTGGCTGAACGCGCCTCGAGCGATGGCACCTGCCGTGCTTCTGGATGGGATTGTCCCGAACCCACACGGCTCAATGTCACACGCTCAGATCGTCGACCTCGCGAGAAACGCAATCCTCCTGGCGCTGCTCGTCTCCGCGCCGATGCTGGCCGTCTCGCTCGGTATCGGCCTCGCCGTCTCGATCTTCCAGAGCGTCACGCAGATCCAGGAACAGACCCTCGCCTTCCTGCCGAAGCTCGTCGGCGTGTCGGCGATCTTCCTGGTCGCGCTGCCGTGGATGGTGCAGCTCCTGGTGAAGTTCACGACCGAGCTGTTCCGCGGTTTGCCCACGTTCGCGGCCTGAGGACCAGACCCATGGCCTCCCCGTCCCGCACCCTGCTCCGCCCCGGCTTCGGCAGCACGCCGACCGACGGTCGCACCCGCCACTACGACACGCCGGCGCTGCCTGCCACCCGGTACGACGCGCCGGCGAGCATCGGTTCGCACCGCATCGAGCTGCCGGCGGCCCAGACGACCCGTTTCCGCGCCGCGACGCGTATCGGCACGATGACTGACGCCGGCCGCTCGGAGATCAAGGCGTGAGTGCAGCGGCCGCCGCCCTGCCCGCTGGTCAGGTGAAGCCCGCGCGGACCGCGGAAATCGCGCTCGCCATCGGCGTGGTCGCGATCATCTCGCTGCTCGTCGTGCCACTGCCCGCCTTCATCCTCGACCTGCTGCTGGCCGCAAGCATCGCCAGCGCACTGGTCGTACTGCTGGTGGCGCTGTCGGCAAAGGATCCGCTGGAGTTCTCGTCGTTCCCGGCCGTGCTGTTCATTCTCACGCTGTTCCGCCTGGGCCTGAACGTCAGCTCCACGCGCCTGATCCTGGGCGAAGGGCATGCCGGCGCCATCATCCAGGCGTTCGGCACCTTCATCCTGCGCGGCAACTACGTCGTCGGCATCGTGGTCTTCCTGATCCTGCTGGCGATCAACTTCGTGGTCATCACCAAGGGCGCGGGCCGCGTGGCGGAAGTGGCCGCACGCTTCACGCTCGATGCCATGCCGGGCAAGCAGATGGCGATCGACGCCGACCTCGCCGCCGGCATGATCGACGAAGCCGCAGCACGTGTCCGCCGCGAACGGGTGTCGCAGCAGGCCGACTTCTTCGGCAGCATGGACGGCGCGTCGAAGTTCGTGAAGGGTGACGCAGTCGCCGCGCTGCTGATCACGTTCATCAACATCATCGGTGGCATCATCATCGGTGTCATGCAGAAGGGGCTGCCCCTGGCGGCGGCTGCGAACAAGTACGTGATGCTCACGGTCGGTGAAGGCCTGGTGAGCCAGGTGCCCGCGCTGATCATCTCCGTCGCCGCCGGCCTGATGGTCACCAACTCGGCCAACAACGGGCAGGGCATGGGTGAGGTCATCACCGGCCAGCTCGCCCGCCAGCCGCGCGCCATGTGGATCGCCGCCGGCGTGATGTGCAGCTTCGCGCTGATGCCGGGCCTGCCCGCGATGCCGTTCCTGGCACTCGCCGGCACCATGGCCTTCGTGGCGCGCGGCGCCGCAGTGATCGAGGAGCGCACCGAAGCCGCCGCACTGATCGCCGATGCACCCAAGCCGCAGCTGCCCGCCGTGACGGACCCCATGCAGGACCTGCTGCAGCTGGATCCCATCGAGCTGGAAGTGGGCTACGCCGTGATCCCGCTGATCGACGAGAAGCAGGGCGGCGACCTGCTCGAGCGCATCTCGCTGCTGCGCAAGCAGGGCGCGCAGGAGCTGGGCATCCTGGTGCCGGCCATTCGCATCCGCGACGACATCCGCCTGCCCGCCAACGAATACATCGTGAAGATCCGCGGCGCCGAAGTCACGCGCGCCGAAGTGATGCCGCGCTTCCTGCTGGCCCTGAACACCGGTGGCGTGATGCAGGAAATCGACGGCATGGACACCGTCGATCCCAGCTTCGGCATGCCGGCGAAATGGATCACCGTCGCCGCGCGCATCGAGGCCGAGGCCGCAGGATGGGTCGTCGTGGAGCCGAGCACCGTGATCGCCACGCACCTGATGGAGACGCTGAAGGCGCACGCCGCCGACCTGCTCGGCCGACAGGATGTGCAGGAAATGGTGGATGCGCTGAAGAAGAGCCATCCCGCACTGGTGGACGAGATCATTCCGGCACGCATCACGCTTGGCACGCTGCATCGTGTGCTGCAGCGCCTCCTGCGCGAACGCGTGCCGATCCGCGACCTCGTCTCGATTCTGGAAGCGCTTGGCGATGCGGCCGACCAGACCAAGGATCCGGAGCAGCACACGGAAGTCGTGCGTCGCTCGTTGGCGAACCCCATCAGCCGCCTGTTCCTGGACATGACGGGCAGTGTGCGCGGCGTCACGATCGGTCCGCGCCTGGAAGCGTCGCTGATGGGGCTCTTCAGCCCGCGCGGCACGCAGCAGGGCATGTCGCTGCTGAATCCCGACACGCTGGCCACGCTGCTGCGCGAACTGAACGCCCTCGCCACGATGCACGCGGTGGAAGGCCGACCACTGCCGCTCATCACCCCGCCCACGCTGCGCGTCGGCGTGCGTCGCCTCATCGAACCGGTGCTGCCCAACGTGCCGGTCATCAGCCTCGCCGAATTGCCGGCGTCGGTGAACCTCACCTCAGTAGCCACCTGGGAGTTGCCACATGCGTCTTGAAACCTTTCGTGCGCGTGACCTGAGCTCGGTCGCCCGCAATGCTGAAGCATTCTTCGGCGACGACGCGGTGGTGCTGCAGACGCGCTCCGTGCGCGAGAACGGCGAGATGGTGGTGGAGGTCGTCGCCGCATCCGCATCCGAAGTCGATGCCTTTCGCGCGCGGCTCACGCCGACGCACCTGCCCACGCCGGGCACGCGCCGCGGCAACCGTCCCTACGTGATTGCTCTGGCCGGCCCCTCCGGTGCCGGCAAGACGACGACGATCGCGAAGCTCGCCGCCAACGTGCATGCCTTCGGCACGTGGAGCGTCGGCATGATCACGCTCGACACCTTCCGCGTCGCCGGTCTGGAACAGATCGCGACATATGCCGAGATCACCGGCTGCTCGCTGGAAGTCGCGTATGACGCGGCTGATGCGGTGCGCGCGATGGGCCAGCTCAATTCGCTCGACGTGGTGCTGGTGGACACGCCCGGTCGCAGCCCGAAGACTGGTGCACGCGACGAGGAATGGTGGCCGATCCTGCGCGCGCTGCGTCCCGACGAGATCCACCTCGTGATGCCGGCCGGCCTGCGCGCCGATGTGGCGATGAACGCGCTCACCACGCACGACGCAATGCGCCCCACGCACACCCTCCTCACGAAGCTCGACGATGTCCCCAATGACACCGGAATCGCCGACCTCGCATCGATGCTGGCCCTGCCGTCTCGCTGGCTCACCGACGGCATTGCAGTCCCCGCAGATCTCAAGCCCGCGCCCCAGCGCATTCTCGCTTCACTCGGCCTCGTGGCCGCACAGGTGTCCGCATGACGAGCTCCGCCCGCACCCGTAGCCCACACGCCGCTGCACCGCAGCTGGCGTATGAAGCCGCCGCCAACGCCGTGATTCCGATGATGACGCAGCCCAAGACCAAGAGCACCGTGCGCTCGGCGCGTGCGACCCTGACGACCACTACGCGCAGCAGTGCTGCGCCATCACCCACGCGCAGGGAGCCCTCCATGGATCCGCAGATTTCGCTCTGGCGTGCGATGTCCGCCGGCGATCCGGCGGCGCGCGAACAGCTGCTGAAGGAGCACCTGGGCCTCGTGCATCACGTGGCGCGCCAGATGTCGAAGACGCTGGCCGTGAAGGCCGACTTCGATGAGCTGGTGAGCTCCGGGTCCATCGGCCTGATGTCGGCGCTCGAGGCGTTCGATGTCGATCGCGGGCTGGCATTCAGCACGTTCGCTGCGCCGCGCATCCGCGGCGCCATCCTGGACGAGCTCCGTCGCCAGGATCACGTGCCCCGCTCCATCCGCCGCAAGACGCGCGAGATCAGCCAGGCGCGCGAAACGCTGGGTCGCGTGCTGGGTCGCAACCCGAACGATCGTGAAGTGGCCGACCATCTGGGCGTGGACCTGCAGACGCTGTGGAAGTGGCGCTCCGATGTGGAAGGCGCGCACCATGTGCCGCTGGATCGCAGTCCGAGCGAGACCGAGACACTGGCCCCGACGCCCATCGAGGTGCTGGCCGACGAGGCCAACGATTCGGTGGAAGACGTGATCAACCGCGAGCAGGAAGTGCATCACCTGCGCGACGCGATCCTCCGCCTCAAGGAGCAGGAACGCACGGTGTTGAGCCTGTACTACTTCGAGGAGCTCAAGCTTCACGAGATCGCCGACATTCTGCAGCTCACCGAAAGCCGCGTGTCGCAGATCCGCAGCAAGGCGCTGCAGCGGCTTCGCATCGACCTGAGCCCGATGCGCGAGGACGTCGCCTGATGATTCCGACTTCGTTCAGCGACCTTCAGGTGCAGGCCATTGTTGCACTGCACGGCATCGGCGACCTCAATTCGACGGAGACTGCCGTCGTCGGCGGGCTGCTCAGCGCCACCATCGTGCTCTCGCTCGCGTCGATCTGGCGGAACCGCACGCTGCGCGCACCCCGCCTGGCGAGCACCGGCACCAGTACCGACACACCATCGATTGCGAGCGGCTTCACGCGCTGGCTGACGCCCATGGGCATGAAGTCCATTCCATCCGCGCAGGCCGCGGTGGCACGCGTGTCACGCAGCGGGTCGCACAAGTCGATGAAGGTGTCCACGCCCGTGTGCAAGGTGTCCGAGCGCTCGCTCAAGAGCGTCGGCGCGAACGAGCTGGACATCGCACGCCGGAGCGGGCTGTCGCGCGATGCCGTCGCGATGATGATGGCGAATGCCGGCGCACGTGTCAGCGCACGTCGTCCGTCGGCGTCGAGCGTGAAGGCCGCGAGCACGTCACCGACGCGCACCATCTCCACCGCGCGTGCGATGTTGGCGCCGGGGGCTCGCGGCAGCGCGGGCCGCACGTTGGGCACGCAGTTCACGGCGCGTCTGGGGTAAGCGATCACGGTGCATTACGGTGCGTGCATTACGGTGGTGAATTACGGTGACAGTGTACTGTCACCGTAATTCTGCTGTTGTCACCATCATTTTGTTTTTGTGATCACCCGTAATTCGTCGAAAACAGTGCACTGTCACCGTAATTCGTCGTCACCGTAATTCGTCAGGAAATTGTCCTGCCACTAAAACTGCGTCGAATGCGTGGGTGCGCACCTCCGAGCAGAAGCCGGGCGGCACGATCCGCCGACGTCGGCACAAATTTCCGCTGACACGCGCGGTTCGGAGAATTCGAGAATCATCGCAAGTCGTTCACACATAACGACTTGCACGCCAGCGCCATCTGGCCCCGCGCTTGCACTTGGAGACCGGCAGACATCTGCCCCCAAGTCCATGCCCCCGATTCTCAAGAACACCGGTCTGACCTCCGCCGCCGCCGCCCTGCACTTCTACGAGCGGCGACAGCAGGCGATCGCGAACAACCTCGCCAACGTCAACACGACCGGCTTCAAGAAGGAGCGCGTGTTCGGACGCATGGTGGACGACGCCGTCGCCGCTGCCGACTCGATGACCGACCGCTCACAGGGCGACATCACGCCCACGGGCAACTCGCTCGACGTCGCGATGACGGGCGATGCGTTCCTCGTGGTGCAGACGCCCGACGGTGAGCGCCTCACGCGCGGCGGTTCGCTGTGCCTCGATGACCAGCGCCGACTGGTCACCTCACAGGGGCATCTGGTGCTGGGCGAGCTGGGGCCGATCACGCTGCCGCAGGGCGACATCGGCATCGGTCGCGATGGCATCATCACCGTGCAGCCGCCGGCCACCGGCGAGGCTGCGGACAGGGGCAACCCGCTGCGTGGCCGCCTGAACGCCGCGGTGCTTCGCATCGAGAGCATACCGGCCAACGCCGTGCTGCAGCATGCCGGCGGCGGGCTGTTCCTGCCCGATGCCGGTCGCAAGGCCGCGGCACTCGCCGATCGACAGGTGATGCAGGGTGCGCTCGAGGCCAGCAACGTGAACTCCATTGAATCGCTGACCGAAATGATCGACACCGTGCGCGCCTACGCCGACGTGCAGAAGTCCATCACCGTAATGGACGACATCCGCGGCATCGCCGCCAACCAGATCGGGAAGCCGGTCTGATCATGCCCATCCTGTCCAGGAGCTTCTGATGGATCCAGCACTCCGCGCCGCAGCCAGTGGCATGCGCGCACAGCAGACACGCCAGGAAGTGATCGCCAACAACCTGGCCAACGTGAACACCACCGGCTACAAGCGCAGCCGCGCGAGCTTCGAAGACCTGCTCTACCAGACGGTCACCGGTCCGCAGGTCATCGGCGGCCCCGCGGCGAACACCCTGCCCGCCGTGCAGATCGGACGTGGCGTGGCACTCAGCGCGGTGCAGAAGGATCATGCGCAGGGCTCCATCGAGACCACGCAGAACCCGCTCGACATGGCCATCGAGGGCGAGGGCTTTTTTCAGGTGCAACTGCCCAGCGGCCAGATCGCCTACACCCGCGACGGCAAGCTGCAGCTCAGCGACCAGGGCGTGCTCGTGACATCGGAAGGCAACCCGGTGCTGCCCAACATCCGCGTACCGGCGCAGTCGTCGGCGCTCAGCATCGGACCCTCCGGCATCGTGAGCGTGATGCGCGCAGGCAACGCGGCGCCCGAGGAGCTGGGGCGCATCGAACTGGCGCGCTTCAGCAACCCCGCCGGCCTGCTGTCCATGGGCCAGAACATGTACACGGCCACACCGGCCAGCGGCGATGCGATGGTCGGCTTCCCGCAGGATGAAGGCACCGGCCGCCTGATGCAGGGCGCGCTGGAAATGTCGAACGTGGAAGTGGTCACCGAAATGGTGGACATGATCACCACGATGCGCGCCTACGAACTGACGTCGAAGTCCATCAAGACGAGCGACGACATGCTGCAGATCGCGAACGGCCTGGTACGCTGATGTCCGCCCTGGTGCTGCTCCTGGTGCTCGCCATCACGCCGCCGGCGCGCGCACCATCGCGCCCGGTGGTGGACTCCATCGTGGCGCGCATCACGCAACGCTGGGGCACACCGCCACGCGGTGCATGGCTGGCCGAGTGGAACGTGGTGCGTGGCGACAGCAGTGCGCTGACGGCCGCGGGTGCGGATGTCAGCGGCAGCGATCGCGCCGGCATCTACACCGTGACCATGCGTCGCGAACGCTTCGCGGCTCCGGTGCTCGTCGCCCGCCTGCGCGTGGGCCATGCGCGCGAGGACGTGGTGACGTCGCATGCGGTGGCACGCGGCACCGTGCTGCGCGCCGACGACCTGCTGCTGCGCCACACGGTGACGTGGGGCGCGCCCGACGGCGATGCCGCCACGTCACTCGACGACATCATCGGCACGGCGGCGCGGCGCGTGCTGCGCGACGGCGAGCGGATTCGCCCGACCGACATCGCGCCGGCACCGGTGGTCTTTGCCGGTGACACGGTGCGAGCAGAGTTCATCCGTGACGGGGTGCGCCTCGCACTGGTCGGCACGGCGTTGTCCAACGCGTCGCTCGGCGCACGCGTCGCCATTCGCCTCGACCGGGGCCGGCGCTTCGCCGGCATCGCGATCGGGCGCAACACTGTGAGGCTGGACTGATGACGATCACGACTCGTGACATGACGCGCGCCGCGGCGCTGCTCGGGCTCACCCTGTTCGTTGCACAGCAGGTGCATGCACAGGCGCGTCGCGACAGTGTGGTGGTCTCGCCGGCCGCGCCGGCGTCGGCGCTCAATGCGCGCCCCACGCGCCTGAACTGGACCAGCGACCGCCGCTCGTTCGTGATTGGTGGCCTGGTCATCGTGCACATCGACGAATACACGCTCGCGTCGGCCAACATGACCGACAACGCCACGCAGCGACGGAAGCGGAACGCGCGCGTCGAACTCATCACACCCGGCGCGATACCGGGTGCCGCGCCGGGTGCCGCGTTCCAGACCAGCAACAACGGGGAAAGCACGCAGCGTGGCGACCGCTCGCGGCAGCTGCGTCTCGATGGCGAGATCACCGCACGCGTCATGACCATCGATCCGGTCACCGGCGTGCTCACGATCAAGGGCACCAAGACGATCGGCGTGGACAAGGAACAGCAGCTGATCAGCTTCGCGGGCGCAGTCCGACCGCAGGACCTGAGCGGCAGCAACAGCATCGCATCGTCACGCGTGGCCGACGCGAAGCTGGACATCACGAACAAGGGCAGTCTGGGCAAGGCGAAGCAGGGCATCGTCGGCAAGATCCTCAGCGGCCTGTGGCCATGATCGGCGCGCGCATCGCGCCACGCCGCGCCGATCGCCGCGCCGCGTGCATTGCACTGGGCTGCGCGCTGCTGTCGCTGCTGCTGATGGTCACCGCGTCACAGCTCGGCGGGCAGTCGCGCATTCGCGACCTGGTGCTGGCCGATGGGGCAGCACCGGTTCGCGTGGTGGGCTACGGACTGGTGGCAGGCCTCGATGGCACGGGTGATCGCGGCATGGGTGGATCGCAGGGTGGGCAGACGGTGCAGAGCATCGTGAACCTGCTGCGCCGCTTCGACATCACCGTGCCACCCAACGTGCTGCGCAGCCGCAACGTGGCGGCGGTACTGGTGACGGCTGAAGTCTCCGCGTACCTGCGCCCCGGTGGCCGTTTCGACGTGCAGATTGCCAGCATCGGTGATGCACCGTCACTGCGCGGCGGTGTGCTGTACATGACGCCCCTGATCTCCGAAGTCGGCGGCTCGCCGTTGGCGACGGCGCAAGGCGGCGTGGTGCTCTCCGAAGGTGCCGATCGCGGCACCCGCAGTTACGGCACACGCGTCGAGACCAGTGCACGGGTGCCGGCAGGTGGCGTGGTGGACGTGGCGCTGCCGCGCGAGGACTACACGAAGGCCGTCGCGGCACTGCTGCTGCGCGAACCCGACATTGCCGTCGCCAGTCGCATCGCGGCAGTGATCGACAGTGTGCTGGGTGCCGGCACCGCGCGCGTTGACGACCCGGGCTCCGTGACGCTGACGCTCAAGGATTCCGCCGGCTCCGCACGCAGTGCCGCAATCACGAAGCTGCGCGAGCTGCCCATCAGGGTCAGTCGTGGTGCACGCGTGGTGATCGATGGTCGCGACGGCACCGTGGTCGCGGGTGGTGACGTCACGGTGGGTGAGGCGGTCGTCACACATGGCCAGCTCACGCTGTCGATTGGTGGTGGTGCAGACAGTACCGCCGTCGCGCCCGGCGAAGTGCGCCTGCAGCCCGGCATTTCGGTGCAGCGCATTGCCAGCGCATTGCATGGCGTGCGCTCGTCGCCGCAGGAAATCGCGGCCATCTTCAGCGCGCTCCGCGAGGTCGGCGCGATTTCGGCCGAGGTAGTCATCCGATGAACGTGCCATCCGTTTCCGGCGCCGCAGGCGCACCCGTCGATCCGCGCGAGGCCGGCATGCGAAAAGCTGCCGCCGACATGCAGGGACTCTTCGTGCAGCAGCTGTACAAATCGATGCGCGAAAGTGTGCCGGCCGACGGCGGCATCGTCGAGAAGAGTCAGGGTGAGGACATTTTCGCCGGGCTCATGGACGAGCGACTCGCCGCCGATACTGGTACCCGGTGGCATCGCGGTCTGGGTGATGCGATTTACAGAGCGTTGCGGCAGAAGGCCGGGATGGACCCTGAACCGGCTGCAAGTCGTGCGGCAGTGCCGATATCGATGCAGACGGCTGCGCCGAGCAGCCACGAGACCTCCGCCGTGCCACTCGCGTCACCCGCCCGGTTCCCCAGAGACTGATCATGCTGCCGACCTACGCTCCACAGCAGACGTACCCGTCACCACGTCGCGAGACCGCGATCGAGGTGCTGTCGGATGTGCTGGGCACCGAGCAACGGCTTCTGGAGGAGCTGATGCTCGTGATGCAGCGGCAACGCGCCGCTGTCGCGACCGACGACCTCGAGGCACTCGACGACAGCGTCTTCGCCACCTACCGCGTGCTGGCGACGCTGGGTGAGGCACGCCGTCGTCGCAAGACCGTGAACCGCCTGCTGGGTGGCGCCGAAGACATGAACGTCAACGATCTCGAGGAGATCCTTGGCAATCGCGCCACGCCCGCCGTGATCGTCGCACGCAATGCCCTGCAGGATGCCGCCGTGCTGCTCAGCCGCGAGGTGGACATCAACAAGCAGGTGCTGCGTACGGCGATGGACAACGGCAACGACTACGTGCAGAAACTCTTCGGCACGCAGCAGGTGCCGGCGCCCACCTACGTGGCGCCGCAGCCGCCGGCCGCGATGCGCACTGGCGCGCCGCAGACGCCGGCGATGGTGCCGACGGTGGCGCGATTCCTCGATCGATCGGTCTGAGGTGATGCAATGAATACCGGTGGCCTTCTCAACATCGCACGATCGGGCATGGCGGCCAGTCAGGCCCAGATTGCAGCGACCGCGCAGAACGTGACCAACGCACAGACACCTGGCTACTCGCGGCAGCGCGTCACGCTCACGGCCGGCATCCCGCTGAAACTGCCGCAGGGCAGCTTCGGCACGGGCGTGCTGGTGTACAGCGTGGATCGCATGCGCAACGAGATGATGGACACCGGCTATCGTCGCGACACGAGCGCTGCCGCGTTCAGCGAGGAGCGCCGCGATGCGCTTGGCGCAGTGGAAGGCGTGTTGGGTGAACCATCCGACACGGGTCTCGCCTCGAGCCTCGAGCAGCTCTGGTCCGCCTTCAGCGATCTGTCCACGAACCCGACATCCAGTGCCGCACGCGGCGTGGTGCGTCAGCGTGCAGCACAGGTCAGCGCGCAGCTGAACCAGTTCGGCAACCAGATCGCCGATGCGCAGGTCGTCGCGCGCACCCGGCTGCTGGAGAGTGCCGGTCGCGTGAACACGCTCGCTTCGCAGGTCGCGGAGATCAACGCGCGCATCGTCGCGGCGGAGGCCGAGGGCAAACAGGCGCCTGACATGCGTGACCAGCGCGACAGCAAGATCGACGAGCTCGCCTCGCTTATCGGCGCCACGTCGTATCCGCAGGCCGACGGCTCGGTGAACGTGAACATCGGTGGTGACTCGCTGGTGGACGGCGCGAACTTCAAGAAGGTGCGCATCCAGGCCACGCTCAACGACCCGACGAAGCTTGGCGTGGCCATTGGCGAAAACGCGGGCGGTGGCGCGCCGGTGGAAACCATGTACCAGCTCGGTGGCCAGATGGCCGGCACGCTGGATTCGTACAACACCATTCTTCCGTCGTCGCTCACGACGCTGGACGGTGTGGCCGCAGCCCTCGTCAGTGCCACGAACACCGCCCATGCCAACGGCTTCGTCGGCGCCACGCCGGCCGGCAACTTCTTCGATCCGGCACGCACCACCGCACGCACGATCCGGCTCGACGCCAGCATCGTGGCCAACGTCGCGAACATCGCGGCGTCGGGCATCTCGGGTGAGCCCGGCGACAACTCCGTCGCCATCGCCATGTCGCGATTGCGCGAGACGCCGGTGGCGATCAACGGCCAGATGGCATCGATCAGCGAAGGCTATCGCACCGTGGTGGCGAGCATCGCGACGAGCGTCAACGGCGCCCAGGGCACCGCGACCGCCGCGCGCACGCTGGCGACGCAGAGCGATACGCGCCGCGAGAGCATCAAGGGCGTCTCGATCGACGAGGAGATGGTGAACCTGATGAAGTTCCAGCAGTCGTATGCCGCCGCCGCGCGGCTGGTATCGGTGGTGGACGAGATTTCGAACACGCTCATCAACCTTGGTCGATGATGCGCTGAGGCGGTACGGCATTAACGTGGTGACAGGCGGCGCGGAGTCGGCGCCTGGCGGGACTCACAGTGAGCGTATGGGGAAGCACGGATGCTGATCCTGAGCAGGAAGGCCGGTGACGCGATCGTCATCGATGGTGGAATCCGGATCGTGGTGGTGCAGTGCGAGCGGGGTACCGTGCGCATCGGCATCGAGGCGCCGGCGGAGGTCACGATCCTGCGGGCCGAGCTGCTGGAGCAGGTGGCGGCGCAGAATCGGCGGGCGAGTGTGAGCAGCGACGTACCGGCGGCGCTGGTGGCGAGCGGCGGTGCACTAGCGCCGCGCCGCGTCGCCGCCGCGACGGACTGACGGCCCCCGTCGTGCCTGCGCGCGGCGCGCGGCTGATCGCGAATTCCGGCGCCACACCCGTCGCACGCCTGCACTCATCTCCCCATCACCACCTGCAGCTTGTAGCCAGGCAGCGTCGCGAGCACCTGCTCCTCGCTCAGGTGCTGGAACGGCGCATGTGCCGGTGCGGCGGTATCGGGCGTGTAGGCATCGTCGTACGCGAGGTGATTGCGCACGGCGTGCAGCTCGAGAATCACCGACGCGATGTCGAGCAGCCGGTCGTCGCGTCCAGGTACGGCGCATGGGCGCGGCGCACGGCCTCGTAGCTGGCGGCGCGGAGCTCGTGGAGCGTGCGGGAATCACGGCGCCTGCTGCCAGGCATCGCCGCACGTCGTCGAGGTAAGTGCACTCCTCGTCGTCTCCACGCCGGCGTAGCGCGGACGCGCGCCGCCGTGCATCGGCAAGAGCTGCCGTAACGGAACATCCTGCGTGCACTTCTTGCCGCCGCGATTCCGGCATCCTTACCGCAAGTCGTTGCCATTGTACGAGATACGTTCGGCACGGATACTGCTTTCCGGGTGGTCGAGCGCACCAGCGCATCGTCGATCCCTCTCCGATCCGTCTGATCTTCATGGCACCGTCTACGACTGTCGTCGATACCGAACCACACGCAGCGTCGGCCGCCCTCCGCGGCACGGTCAGCCTGATCATGCCGACGTTCCGCCGTATCCACTGCATCGGCGAGACGGTGCGGCAGTTGCTCGACGCGCAGACGCGCGCCCCGCTTGAACTGATCGTCGTCAACAACGATCCGGCGCCTGATGCGGAAGCGGCACTCCGCTCCGCGCTTCCCAGCGACGCGCGTATTCGGATCACCACCTGCACCAAGGGACGGCAGGGAACCTGTCGCAATCACGGCCTCCTGATGGCGACCGGTGACTACGTCGCCTTCGTCGACGATGACGATGACTACTCGCCGGAATTCATCGCCCGCCTTGCCGGTGCACTCGACATGGGCGTGCGATCGGTGCGCTGTCAGATGCAGACGTGTGGATGCGCCGGTCCTGATTGCACTGGGAGGCCGACGCGCGCGCATCACGCACTGACGCAGAACACGATGGCGCGACGCAGCGTGCTGACCCCCACCTGGAACGATCCACCGAACGAGGACCGCGACTACTGGTTCCGCCATCCGGTCGAAGGGGCGATCGACGATTGCCTCGTCACCAACTGCTACGGCCATGGCCAGCATTCACCGCGCAACGCGGCCGAAGGCGGGAGCTGGCGGGTGCGCTTCGTGATCACGATGCTCGTCGAGAGCCGGGATACGCGCTGCATCAAGGCCGGCATCGCGGCCCTGCAGTCACAGACGTACAAGCACTTCTCGTGCATCATGCTCGACCAGTCCGGTGACGCAGGCACCGCCGCGGTGCTTTCGCGAGTTGGCCCGGCAGACGCACGCTTCTCGGTCCTGCAACCGGCAGCGCCATGCGTGGATGCGCTCCGGCGAGCCACCGCGAACGGAGCACATCAGCTCAATGCCGACGATGTCCTGATGGTGCTGCATGCCAACGAGCGACTCGCGCATTCCGGAGTGCTCAACCGGCTGGCACATGTCTACGCCGAGCAGGACGAGGTGTGGATGACGTACGGCGGCTGCGTGACGGAGCCGTTCACGCCCGCATGGCCGCAGGCATCGTTCCCGCCGGAATACTGGGAGACACGGCGCTTCCCCAATGTGCCGACGTTGATTGGCGAGTACGCGCCGCTGACACTCCGCGCCAGCTTCGTCCATACACTGCACGACGTCCTGGCCGTCACCGATACCGCGCCCCCCGCCGGCAGCTCCATTGATGCCGACGAGAGAGACCTCTCGCTGTTCCTCGCGGCGATCGAGGCGTCCGGCGCCGCACACGCGTACCCGATGGCTGAAGTGCAAGTCATCAAGAACCTGGAAAAAAAGCAGTATCGCGATACCGAGCGCCGTCGCGTTGCGCAGGCGCAGCAGTTCGAGATCCGCGCGCGCCCGGCGATCTCGCCGATCACAAAGTTGCGCGAAGTCACCGCAATTTCGCAGACGACTCCGGCGCCGATCGCATGGTTTGGTTCCGTTTATGATCCCAGTGGCTACGCCAACGAGCTCCGCGGATTCGTGTTGTCGCTCGATGACCGTGCGACACCGATGGCATTGCGTGCAGGTGGCCACCATTCAGAAAAGTTCCGGGCCGCCGTCGGCGCAGACGCCCGCGGACGCCTCGATGCGCTCCTCGCCCGCCCGATCGCACGAGGCTTCATCGGCGTGATCCACCTGCCGCCCAGCTTCCTGCAGCGTATCGCGGGCGCGGGATACATGATCGGTCGCACCATGTTCGAAACGGACGGCCTGCCTCCTGACTTCGTCGACCGCTGCAACCTGATGGACGAGGTATGGGTCCCTTCGGCATTCAATGAGGACACCTTCAAGGCCGCCGGCGTGCGTTCGCGCATCGTGCGCGTTCCGGGCGCGGTGGACAGCGAGCGCTTTCGTCCGGGATACGACCCGCTGCCGATCAACGGTGCACGTGGGACGGTCTTCCTCTCCACGATCGAGTGGAAGACACGGAAAGGCTGGCAGACACTCGTGCTGGCCTGGGCAGACGCGTTCGCGCCGACCGATGACGTGACGCTCGTGTTTCGTTCGTCGATCCCGGATCGCACGGAAGCTGATTGCGCGCCGGAGATCCTGCGACAAATCGATGAACTACTCGCCGCGCACGGGCGGAGGCGCGCGCAGCTGGCGCCGATCGTCGTGATGGGTCGCCAGGTGGCCGACGAAGACGTGCCACGCCTGTATGCGGCAGCCGATGTCTACGTCACACCATCCAGCGGCGAAGGGTGGGGGTATCCGTACATGGAAGCCATGGCGTCCGGGATACTCACGATCGCGACGCGATGGAGTGGCAATCTCGAGTTCATGAACGACGACAACAGCCTGCTGTGCGAGATTGACGGGTTGATTCCGGCGATCGACGAATACATCGCGCCTATGCCGGGCCAGCTATGGGCGAAGCCCTCCGCGTCACACCTTTCCGCGCTGCTGCGGGTTGTCGTCGATGACCCGGCACGCGCGGCGCGCCTTGCGGCCCGTGGCCGTGAAGACATGCGCAGTTTGTGGACGTGGGAGCGATCGGCGGAAATCGTGGCGCAGCGTCTGGCGGCGATTGCACACGAGCACGCGCCCGTCGCGGTCAACTGGGAAGGTCCTGTCTTCACGCACTCGAGCCTGGGGCTGGTCAATCGCGAGTTGGGAGCCGCGCTCATCACCCGCGGTGTCGATCTCGCCCTGTTGCCGTCTGAGGCCGACGACTTCCAGCCCTCGCCTGCGGGCGCATATGCTGACGTCGCGCGCCGCGTGACGCACTCGCCCCGACGCCCAGCCGCTGTCCATGTCGCGCACCGCTGGCCGCCGCGCCTGGTGGCACCCGACGCCGGCGCATGGGTGCTGATGCAGCCGTGGGAATACGGCGGATTACCCGGGGAATGGATCCCGATCATCCGCGACCAAGTCGATGAATTCTGGGTCTACTGCAACTGGCAGCGTGAGTGTGCGATCGAAAGCGGAATTCCGGCCGAGAAAGTCGTCGTCGTGCCGATTGGTGTCGACCCCGCGCGCCACCGGCCCGACGGCCATCGCTTTCCGCTGAAGACGAAGAAGCGCACGAAGCTGCTCGCCGTGGGAGGCATCATCCCGCGCAAGGGCATGGACCTGCTGGTCGAGACGTATCTCCGCACGTTCACCACAGCCGACGACGTCTGCCTGGTCATCAAGGGACTGAGCGCACGCTGGGCATACAACGGCAACCCGGCGCAGCGTGAGTACGCGCACCTGCCTGCGTTGTCGCGTACCAAGGGTGGTGCGGAGATCGAGTTCATCGGCGATACGCTCGACGACGACAGCGTCGCGTCCCTGTATCGCGCCTGCGATGCGTTGGTCGCACCGTTCCGCGGCGAAGGATTCGGCCTGCCGATCGCCGAGGCGATGGCGACCGGACTGCCCGTGATCGTGACGGAGGCGGGGCCGGTATTCGACATCTGCGATGAACAGTCGGCGTTTCTCGTCCCGGCGGGCCAGTCGACACCCGATCCACGGATCACCGCACTGGAACCTGGTCGCCTTGGCTACTGGTGGGCTGATCCCGACGTGAAGGAGCTCGCGCGCTTGATGCGCTACGTCGTGCAGCATCCCGACGCCGCGCGAGAAGTCGGCGCGCGTGGACGCACTCGGATCCTGCAGCGCTTCACCTATGCGCACGGTGCGGAGATCGCTGCGGCACGCCTGCGTGAGCTCGCGGGCCGCACGCCGGTGCGCGAACTGGCACCGGCAGCATTCACCGCCAGTGCGCCGGCGTTCCCACTCGATCAACCGCGGCAGGTCGTCTTCCTGCACCAGCCGTCGTGGCGCGCCGAGAGCTGGAAGGATGTCGTGCGAGGCTTCATGCGCGGGTTTCGGCAGGAGCATGATGTCTCGCTGGTGCTCACGCTCGACCCCGTGCAGGGCTTCAGCAGCGAACGCGTGGCAGAAGCGCTAATGGCACTACGCGCCGAGGTCTCGTGCGCCGATGAGGACGCACCGGACATCCTGCTCGTGACCGAGGATCTGGACGACGTCACGCTCGCGTCACTTGTTCAGGCGGCGGGGGGTGTGGTCGTCACCTCGGCGGACGTCGCCGGCCGATCAAGGGCGATGGCCGTCGGAAAGCCAGTGATCAGCGATTTCTCCGTCTCGGCCTGGCACGCCGCAGCCCATAGGATTGCCGGTGATGCGTGGCAGGTTTCGGAAGTGTTGTCGAGCGCGTGATTTGGTCGCTTCAGCAAACGACACCACAATTCGCATTTCCGTGGCGTCGTAAAATCGGGTGTAGAATGTGAGACTTTCGCCTGACGCCAGGAATGGATGACGTTGATCCGGCACGGCTTGGCTCCGTCCTAGCGAACACCCCGAACGTCGATCCGGTGACTTGGCTACGGTTCGCGCACCGCAGATGGCCTTGCGTTGACTTGACGGCCCTTCGTTTCACGAAGCCGGCGGCTGCCGCTTTCGCACGGCCGCGTCAATCGGCACGATCGAATCGCACGACTCAATGCACGCGCAGTTGTCGGGTACCAACTTCAGATGCTCCCAAATCCTGCGCCAACACGAACGCACTTCATGAAAAGTAGTTCGATCTTTCGCGCACAGGTTTGTAGGCAAATCCCCCCAAGAGCTCATCGGAAGAGTCGACGTGGTCATTGAACACCAACGCCCTTCCGACTGCAACATGGGGTACGACATTGGCCAGATTCCACCAAGTTTCAAGCGCGGTGTGATCGCCTTCCACAGTCACAAAATCAAACACGCGTGGCGATACTTCTCCAATGCGTAACAGTAGCTCTGTTTCCGGTTCGACGGTGCCAATAGCCACATCCTGAAAAAGGATTAGCAGGGTGTCGTGGCCGTTACCTGAACGAGAGTGCTAATCGTCGCGACGATGTGCTACCACCCGACGCTTCTTCTCTCGAACAAATTCCGGACCAGGATTATTGACACCGCCGTAGTTCTCCATCCACCAGTCGAATTATACGCCTTGACATCCGAAGACTGCGCCAGCCGCTAATCGAGGCGCGTGCCGATCTCGAGACAACTGCGCAGTTGTGCCGCGTGGGCGATCGCACGCAATGCCGAACGAATCTCGAAGCGGCATTTTTGCGCGCAACACTGTCACGTGATCACTTGATCAGGGACGACGAGTTCACGTCTTCAGCCGCCAACCGTTCATGTGTGTCAGCCACCGCAATATTCAGCGCTGGTGACCCGATCGCGGCGCGAATTGTGTCAAGCTTTGTCGGGCCCGAGCGGAACGGGCGCTGTCGTATCAGAGGTCACATCGCTCGTAGACATTCAAATCGTCGGGAAGAAAATAAAGGCTGGTGCGGTCGAGTGTACCGCCTCAAGTACCAGCTTCTGACGCGATGACCGTGACATCGGAGTATTACTGTTCCGAAAGCTGGACATACCTTGTGAGCGTCGATTGCCGAGCACCGATTGCCGCCAGCTGCATGACGACCGCGCCGGCGTCCTCGCTGGCTTCAACGATGTTCGCGACTCGGTCAACGATGCCATCTTGTCTCGGGCACGATGTGCAGGCTCTGCTCGACAAACTTGCAAACGCTACGCTCGCGAGGACGGCAATCGTCGGTGCGAAGATGGCTTCGAGGACGCAGCGTGACGTTGATGATCTCGGTATGCGAAGACTGCCCGCCACCGGCACCCATGACCTGCGAGCCGGGCTTGCGCCCCGCGTCACGCGAGCCACTGCGCCAACACACCGGAACTTGTTGCCGTGAGGGTGACGATTATTGCCGCGCGGCGGAATCTGCAGCACGCAGACGGTATCATAAAGCGTTATGTCACAACGATTTAGATATGGCACGCTGAGTGCGATAACAAGGACACATGTCCAGCTTCCCAGCGCCAGTAGTCCTGAATTATGCACCGCACGTGCAGCCTGCGGAGAAGCTCGTGCCTCCTGCACTCCGACGCTCTAGCGCAAACAAGGCCTCGGCTCTCGACACGGTGGCCTGTCGCGACAGCGCAGCGCTTGCTCGGCAGCCTGCGGGTGGCGCTGCGCGACTGCGAGATGCCATGCACCGTAGCGCGTCGCCTATTCTGCTGATTTCATGAGCCAGCCGACCACATTCCGCGTTGCCATCTGCGCGCTGTTCCGCAATAGCGCTGCATACGTGGACTATTTTCGAGCAATCGTCACGTCGCAGGCGCGTCCTCACATAGAACTGATTTTCTCCTTCGTGGAAGGAGATTCGACTGACGACACGCATGCGAAACTCCAGGCATGGGCCAACGAGGACTCCCGCGTGCGCCTGTCCAAGGTGGACGTCGAACCGGTGCTGGACTTTGAAGACCGAGTCACGAAGTGGGCGGCACTGGGCAATGTCGCCGTTCAGCAGGCACTCGAGTCCAGCTGTGATCGGCTGCTGTGGTGCGAAAGCGACCTCGTACTGCCAAACGATCTGCTTGAGCAGTTACTCACGGAAGACTGCGGCATCGTTGCGCCGGCAATCTTTCTGGGAAGCATGTTCTATGATACTTGGGGATTCCGCGGTCTTGATGGCGAACGATTCTTAAACTTTGCCCCATATCACCAAGAGTTTCGCCATCACGCGCTCGTCCCACTGTCGAGCGTCGGCAGCTGCGTGTTGTTTAAACGCGAAATCTTTGACCGCGGCGTGAGATTCCGTGGTACCTACGACCACGGACTGCTCGTTGGCGTGTGCCACGATGCGTGCGCGCTTGGCTTCCGCACGTTCATGGACAGTCGTGTCGCAGTTTTACATCCCACCTCGCAATGGCGCCGCCAGCAGTACCGGATGACCACCGTCGAGATGCAGTGCTACCGCGCGGAAACGAAGGATGCGCTTGCCCGTGCAGCACAACAGATCGTGTCAGAAATCAATATTCCGCTTGGCAGCGTCGACATGGACGGTGATCATCCCGTGTTCGCACCTGTCCATGCGGTGATGCGAGCGCACCTCGGGACTAACGCGTTCGGAGTAAGCATTCGCCTTATCTCAGAGCGCGAAAAGAAGTATGTGCTCATTCTTTCAGACACACCCGCCCCGGGAGTACTCGCATGACCGCCATCCGCTTCCCCGTAACAGAGCCGCACCTCGATGCGAGTGACCGTGCACACTTGCTCGATGCATTCGACTCAGGCTGGATCTCGTCGCAAGGCCAGTATCTCGACAAATTTGAGCAAGACTTCGCGTGCTTCACTCGCACGTCGCACGCGCTTGCTGTATGCAACGGCACGATGGCGCTGCATCTGGCTCTCATGGCACTTGATCTTTCCCCGGGCGACGAGGTAATCGTTCCGACCTTCACGTACATTGCGTCGGCCAATGTCGTCCGCTACTGCGGCGCCACTCCGGTATTCGTGGATTGCTCACGGGATACCTGGAATCTTGATCCGGTGGCTGTCGAATCCGCGATCACTTCGCGCACCGTAGGAATCATGCCCGTGCATCTTTACGGCATGCCCTGCGACATGACGAGCATCCAGGCTATCGCCACACGACACGGCCTCTGGATCGCCGAGGACGCAGCCGAGGCACACGGTGCCACGATAAATGGTCGAACCGTCGGAAGCTTTGGGACAATTGCAGCATTCAGCCTGTTCGGCAACAAGATCATTACGACGGGCGAGGGAGGAATCGTCACAACGGACGATCCAGCGCTCGCTAAGCGCATGATGCTGTTGCGCGGTCAGGGCATGGATCCCGCGCGGCGGTACTGGTTTCCGATCATCGGCTACAACTACCGCATGACGAACCTTGCCGCAGCTCTGGGAGTTTCGCAGCTCAAGAAAATACAGTCGTTGATTGTCGCACATCAGCAGGTTTACGCGTGGTATCGCGAAGCACTAAGTGACATGGAAGAGCTGGCCTGGCAGGGTGGGCGTCCCGATACGGTGAGCGTGCAGTGGCTCACCAGCGTGCGCATGACCTCGGCCGAGCATCGCCCTGCGCTGCGCGATGACCTTATGCAACGCCTCCGAGCTGACGGCATCGATACGCGCCCTTTTTTCTACCCGATGCACCACATGCCACCGTACGCCTCAAATCTGCCGTTCCCCGTGGCGGACTCGATTGCGTCATCGGGGCTAAATCTCCCGTCATCGCCACATCTCACCGCTTCTGACGTGGAATTTATCGCTGCTCGAGTACGGGCGCATGTACGAGACCTGAATTCCCGGAGCCTCGTCGCGGGTGCAAACGTCATGCAAGGTCCGGTTTTGATGTCTCCTGCAAATGTCGCGGCAGCGCACGACGGGCAACTGGGAGTGGCCGCATGAAAGCGGTCAAGGTTGCCATACTTGGCGCTGGCGGCTTCGCGCGCGAAGTTTGGTGGGCGCTGCGCGACGCACGCGCTCACCAAAGCGCACTGCGGTTTGAATCAGTGATGTTCGTCGACCGCGAGGCACGGCCGGAGCCTCTGAAGGGCTTGCCTGTGCGTACAATCGAGGACGTACCTGCCGACGTAATGCTTGTATGCGGCATCGGCGGTATGACTGACGTTAAGGAACGGATCATCCTAGCTGCGCTCGCGGGCGGATGTCGTTTTGCGCCTGCGATCATTGCTGACGGAGTGCGCGTTGGCCCCGATGTTCACCTTGGCGACGGAACCATTCTCTGCGCTGGTGTCATCGTGACGACGGACATCAGCATTGGCACGCATGTCGCGATTAACCTCGATTGTACCATTGGCCACGATGCGGTCATCGGAGACTTCGTGACCGCCTCACCGGGATGCCACATCTCCGGATGCGTTTCGCTCGGCCGCGGTGCCTTTTTAGGTACGGGCGCCACAGTCCTCGAGCACATTTGCGTCGGAGATTACGCCGTGCTTGGTGCGGGAGCGGTAGCAACGAAGGACATCGCGAATTTCGCGCTTGCACTCGGCGTGCCTGCAACGGTGAAGCGCATGCGCAACGCGGCAGAGCAGCTACATCCACTTTCGAATTGCTGAGGAGCAGCCCCAAAGGCTTCCGCCACGACGTCACTGTGACCACACAAACCGACACCATCGCCATGCGTCAAGCTGCGCGGCCATGTATTGCGGGAACGGCGAGAAGATCACCTCGTCGCAAACTCAGCTTCACATCGGCGAACACGAGCTCGTAGGGCAAATCGTCCACTGCAAAGTGCTGCTGTGTCATGCGTACGGCGTCGAGAATCGTGATCAACGCGTCGAATGCGCCGCCCGCCCCCGCCGTCGCATCGCCCGCAGACTCGGCATCACCCACACCACCACCGCCGCATCCCCCCCGATCCGCTGCTCCGTCTCCAGCAGCGCCCCCGCCAGTAACGCCGTCGCCAGCGCCGTCGGCCGCACCAGCCCCAGCGTCGCTTCCTCGTTGCGCTTCTCGCCACTCGGATCGCGCAACGCCGAAAAGCTGATCTCCGCCCGCTCGCTCGTCCCCGCGTACCGGATCCGCACCAC
>JACMPK010000192.1 GCA_014377535.1 Gemmatimonadaceae bacterium | reverse complement strand
GACCCCCGTGCCACGGGGCGCCCCCGACATCACGCTCTACCGCGACGACCTGCAGACCGTCGGCCCGCGACCGCTGGTGGGGGCCACCGAGCTGCCCGTCGACATCGACGGCATGCAGGTCGTGATCGTGGGCGACGTGCTCTACACCGGCCGCACGGTGCGCGCCGCACTCGATGAATTGGCTGACTTCGGGCGACCCGCGCGCATCCTGCTCGCGGTGCTGATTGATCGCGGTGGTCAGGAACTGCCGATCCGCGCCGACGTCGTGGGAAAGTTCGTGGCCGTGCCGGCCGGCTCGCAGGTCGACGTGCGGGTCGCCGAGCTCGATGGCGACGACACGGTGGTCATCAGTCCTGCGACATCGCGTGCCGCATGTCGGTCCTGGGCAAGGACCTGCTGGACCTGGAGTCGCTCAGCACGGCGCAGATCACCGCAATTCTCGACACCGCCGAGCCGCTGAAAGCGATCAGCCTGCGCGCGATCAAGAAGGTGCCGACAATGCGCGGGGCGACGATCGTCAACCTGTTTTTCGAGGCACCGACGCGCACACGGGTGAGCTTCGAGTTCGCCGAGAAGCGCATGTCGGCCGACGCGGTGAACGTGGCGATCGGCAACTCGTCGGTCAGCAAGGGCGAGACGCTCGTGGACACCGCGCGCAATCTCGAGGCGATGAAGATCGACATGGTCGTGATTCGTCACCAGGCCAGCGGTGCCGCCCGGTTTCTCGCCGAGCGCATCGAGTCGAACGTCATTAATGCCGGCGACGGCACGCACGAGCACCCCACGCAGGGTCTGCTGGACCTGCTGACGCTGCGCGACAAGTGGGGCTCGCTGCAGGGCCGGCGCGTCTGCCTGGTGGGTGATGTGCTGCACAGCCGCGTCGCGCGTTCGAACATTCATGGACTGCGAAAGCTTGGTGCCGACGTCGGTGTCTGCGGCCCGCGTTCACTGCTGCCCAATGGTGCCGAGGAGGCGCTCGGCGTGACCGTGTTCGATCGCATCGAGGCCGCGATCGAGTGGGCAGATGCGCTGAACATCCTCAGGCTCCAGCTGGAGCGCATGACGGCGGGCTACATCCCGTCGCTGCGTGAATACAACCGTGTGTTCGGCGTCACGCGGGAGCGGCTGGAACGCTCGCCGCGCGACCTGCTGATCCTGCATCCCGGCCCGATGGACCGCGGCGTCGAGATCGACTCCGATGTCGCCGATGGTCCGCACAGCCTGATCCTCGATCAGGTCACCAATGGTGTCGCCATTCGCATGGCGGTGCTGTACATGCTCAGGGGCGGTCGCCCCGACCTCGCAGCGGCCGGCATGGCCGCGGGAGAATGACCCTCGAATGACCACGCGTCCCCTGCTGCTCACCGGCGGCCACCTGCTGGACCCGTCGATCGGTCTGGACGGCATCGGCGACATCCTGCTGGTCGACGGTCTGGTGGCGTCGGTCGGCGGCTCGATCGCGGGGCCTGACGAGGCGGAGCATGTCGACTGCCGCGGCCTGCATGTCACGCCGGGTTTCATCGACGTGCACTGCCACCTGCGGGAGCCGGGCCGCGAGGATGTGGAGACGATCGCGACCGGCGCACGAGCGGCGGCGGCAGGCGGCTTTACCGCGGTGTGCGCGATGCCGAACACGGATCCGGTCACCGACAACCAGGCCGCCGTCGGCTTCATTCTCGCGCAGGCCGCAAAGGCGAACGCGTCGCGCGTGTACCCGATCGGCTCGATCTCGGTCGGCATGAACGGCGTGCAGCTGAGCGAGATGGGCGAGATGGTTGCCGCCGGTGCGGTCGCCGTCAGCGATGACGGTCGTCCGGTGGTGAGTGCGCAACTGATGCGCACGGCGCTGGAGTATGCGCGCACCTTCGGCATCCCGGTGGCGGATCACTGCGAGGAACCGACGCTCGCACATGGTGGCGTGATGAACGAAGGCGTCATCAGCGCGCGACTCGGCCTCAAGGGCATTCCGTCCGAGAGCGAGGAGATCATGGTGATTCGTGACATCCTGCTGGCGCGGCGCACGGGTGGACGTGTGCATCTTTGTCACATGAGCACATGGGGCAGCGTGGAGCTGATCCGCTGGGGCAAGGAGCGCGGTATTCCTGTGACGGCCGAGGTGTGCCCGCATCATCTCACGCTCACGGAAGAACGCGTCGGGCAGTACGACACGAACGCGAAGATGAACCCGCCCCTGCGCACGCAGCGCGACGTGGATGCGCTGATTGCGGCGTTGAAGGATGGCACCATCGATTGCGTTGCCACTGACCACGCGCCGCATCACAACGATGAGAAGAATCGTGAATTCTCCGATGCGCCGAACGGCATCGTGGGCCTGGAGACGGCGTTGTCGGTGCTGCTGACGTGGCTCGTCACGCCCGGCACCATCACGCTGTCGCAGCTCGTCGAGAAGCTTTCGTGTGCGCCGGCGCGTGTGTTCGGCCTGCCGGGCGGTACGCTCCGTCGCGGGTCCATCGCCGACGTGACGGTGCTCGATCCTGCGGCGTCGTGGACGGTGAAGGGAAGTGACTTCCGCAGCAAGGGACGCAACTCGCCGTGGCTGAACTCCACGCTGTCCGGACGTGTTGCGCGCTGCATCGTCGGTGGTCGGCAGGTGCATGTGCTCGACTCTCCGGCCTGATTTTCTCCTGATGCCCTGCTGATGGCTCCGACGTTCCGCCCGCACCGTCTGCAGGCACCCTTCGCCACCCGTGAGGCACTCGTGCGGGTGTGCGCGGCCCTTGCCGCGCGACAGCTCATTGCGGGGCAGGACGGCAATGTGTCGTTGCGCATCGGGTCGGACCGGCTGCTGGTCACGCCGTCCGGTTTCGCGAAAGGCGCGCTCGATGTGGACGATCTGGTTGAAGTGTCGCTCGCGGGTGAACAGCTGGCCGGTCGTCACCCCGCGACCAGTGAGCTCGGGTTGCACCTGGCCGCGTATGACGCGCGGCCGGACGTGCATGCCGTCGTGCACGCCCACCCGGTCACCGCGACGGCGTTCACGCTCCTTGGCGAATCGATCCCCGACGGTGTGCTTGCGGAGTTGATGCTGACCGTCGGCACCGTGGCGCTGGCACCATATGCCCAGCCGGGAACGGCGGCGCTCGGCAACGTCGTGCGGCTGCTGTTCCGCCAGCATGACGTGATACTGCTGGCACACCACGGCGCCGTGGCGGCCGGCCGCAGTTTGCAGGAGGCGCATTTTGCAATGGAAAGTCTCGAGCATGGTGCGCGCATGATCCACGCTGCCCGGCAGCTCGGCAGGATCATTAGTTTGCAGGATGCGGCGTGTGACGCGCTTCGCGAGGCCCGTCGTGGGGCCCGCAACGGATCCGCCTCGGATGCGGCTTTCATGGAGAACGGAAATGACTGACGTGACCACCGCCCTCGACGCTGTCGGCGCGCTGACCGGCGAGCGCATGGAGTACGAGAACTGGATCACCGCGCTGGCCACCAAGAGTGACGTGCCCGCGCACGTGCTCGACAAGGTGCGTGCTGATTACACGGGTCGGTTGCGCACCGTGTTGCAGGCGTTCACGGCGCACGCGCCGGCCTTGGAAGCCGCGTTGGCCGAGATCCAGTCGCGCGATGCGATGCTGTCCGGACAGGAGCAGGCCTGCCGCGACGAACATGCGGAAGGCGAGCTGCGTCACATGGTGGGCGAGTACGACGGCGAGCAGTGGGAGAAGGTGCGGCTTGGGCACGAGGGGTTGCTGAAGCGCGTGAGCGCGGAGCGTCAGGGCCTCGCCGCCGAGCTCTCCGCCGTGCAGCGCAGCCTGTCGGCAACGGCCGATGCTGCGCAGCGTGGACGAACGATCGGCGATCCGGGCCTGTCGGCACCGGCGCGTGAGGCAGTGTTCACGCCGCAAACACCAAGCGTGTCCGAGCCCGTCGTGTTGCCGGCCATTGACGCGCTGGCGCCGTTCACACCAGGGTTTCTCCCTCCTGAGCCGGTGCGTGCTCCCGCAGCGGTGCCGCATGCGACGGAGGCTCCTCGTGCGGCCTCGCCAATGCAGGACGCGCGTCGCGGCGCTGACGACGATTTCGGATTTTTGCGCAGCACGCCGCGCGAATCACCAGTCGAACAGAACAGCGCCGCAACAGGTACGATGGTCACGCCACCCGAGGCGAACGTGTCGCCGTCATCCAGTCCTCCGCCACCGCCGCCGGCCGCTGACCCTGCCAAGACGTTGCGATGCGGTGAGTGCGGCACGATGAACTATGCGACCGAGTGGTACTGCGAGCGATGCGGCGGCGAACTGGCCGTGCTCTAGGCTGCCGGTCTAAGGCTGCAACGCACACGGGCGAACCAGATGGTTCGCCCGTGTGCGTTCGATCGACGACGTTTGACCGTCAGGCAGCTGCTGCGGCGTTCAACTTCTTCGCCATGCGGCTCTTCTGTCGAGCAGCTGCATTCCTGTGGATGAGACCCTTGCGGGCGGCACGATCCAAAAGCGTGGTTGCCACTGCACGCACTTCAGCCGACGCACCCTCTACCTTGGCCTTCTTGAGGGCGGTGCGCAACGCAGAGCGCTGCGCGCGATTGCGTGCCTGGGCGGCACGCGACTTCCGCATGTTCTTCTTTGCGGAGGCGATATTCGGCACTGAGAACTCCAATTCAGAAAATGGACACGATTCGCCGGTCTTGGGCGAACCGCGAAACATAGGGAGTCGGACCCGGCTGTCAATCTTTGTCGTCGTCTTGGCCGCGGCGACGGTGCCTCTTAACTTGCCACGCTGCCTGAGGCCGTCCGCGCGAGCCATCTGCGTGCCTCGTCCCGGATCCCTGCATCTCGCAATCGTGATCTTCGTGCTCTGTCCCTTCGTCACTCCGCCGGACCCGTGTGGCGCCCGCTGGAGGCTTGGCGCATGGGTGCCGTCATGACCGAGGAGCAGGCGCAGGGACCTCAGGTCGGGGTGCACGCGGAGTCGGTGACGCTCGTGATGGAAGCCGTGCCGGCAGTTGCGCCCGTGCAGCCAGTGTCGTTCCTGGTGGACCTGCCTGCGTACGCCGGTCCGCTGGACCTGCTGCTCTCGTTGATCCGCGACGAGAAGGTGGACATCTACGACATCCCGATCGCGCACATCGCCAGGCAGTTTTTGTTGCGTGTGCGCGTGCTGCAGCTGAATGACGCGGCCGAGTACCTGGAGCTGGCGGCGCGCCTGCTGCGCATCAAGGCGCAGATGCTGCTGCCGCGGCATGGTGAGATGGAGAAGTGGGAGGATCCGCGCGCGGAGCTCGTGCGTCGTCTGCTGGAGTATCAGCAGATGCGCGAGGTCGTGGACATTCTCGAGCGTCGCGGTGACGAGCGCCGGAGCCGATTCGCGCGTGCCTGGCTGCAGGAGAGCGGTGAGTCGGTTGCCGCGCCGCTCTCGTTGTCGCTCGGTGAGCTGCTGACGGCCGTCGACCGCATCCTGCGCGTCACGCGGGAGCCGACGGTGCACACGATCGTCGCGCGCACGCTGGACGTGGCCGGTGCGATCGCGATGGTACGCAGCGTGATCGCCGAGCGACGCAATGCGCGCTGGGGCGAGTTGGTGGCACGTGATGCCGAGCCGTGGCAGATCCTCTCCATGTTGCTGGCGTTGCTGGAGCTGGCGAAGCTGGGCGAGCTGCGGCTCGCGCAGCCGCGCCCATTTGCATCTGTCGAGATTGAGCATGATTCATCTGGTGAAGCTGCTTGAAGCGGCGCTCTTTGCGAGCCCGCGACCAGTTCCGGTCGAAGAGTTGACCGCGCTTGCCTCTGAGGCGAGTCCAGCCGAAATCGCATCGGCACTTGATGCGCTGCGCGTGCATTACGACGTGGACGGGCATGGCGTGGAGCTGGCGGAGATCGGCGGCGGCTGGCAGATATTGACGCGCGCGGAGTACACCGGGGCCATTGAGCGTGCGCAGCTGGCCGCACGACCGCAGCGACTCTCCGCTGCCGCACTCGAGACGCTGGCGATCATTGCGTATCGCCAACCCATCGGTCGCATGGAAGTCGAGGAGATTCGCGGAGTCGCGGTGGGGTCCATTCTCAAATCATTGCAGGAGCGCGCGCTGATCGACGTCGTGGGTCGGGCCGAAGGGTTGGGACGTCCGTTGCTGTACGGCACCACGCCGCTGTTCCTGGAACAGTTTGCGTTGCGGCACCTCGAAGAGCTGCCGCGTGCCGATGAATTGGCGATCGCGTTGCGGCCTGCGCCGCAGCCGCTGTGACCGGCCGTCCGCCGCGTCGCGCCGGCACCGGGCAGAAGGCGCCGCCGAAGCCGCGCGGTGTGAAGCCCCCGGAGCGTCCGGCGGCAAAGGGTACGCGCACGCCGCTTGGCCCCGAGGCGCGCGATCCGCGCAAGCGGAGCCCGCGCAAGAAGCCGGGCAGCGGTCCGCGCCCTGATGTACCGCTCGCACCGACCGTCGTGAAGACGCCGAAGGATGCGCGTGAGAGCATGCGCCTGCAGCGGTTTCTGGCCCGTGCTGGCGTCACGTCGCGCCGCCAGGCCGAAACGCTGATCACGAACGGCCAGGTGACGGTCAACGGCACGGTTGCCACGCTGGGATCAAGCGTCGATCCGCTGCGTGATGTGGTGCTGGTGGATGGACAGCGCGTGAAGATGGCTGACACCGTGACCTGGCTGGTGCTGAACAAGCCGGCGGGCGTGGTGACGACGCGTACCGATCCGCAAGGACGCGACACGGTGTTCGACCTGGTGCCGAACGTCGCGGGGCTGACGTATGTCGGCCGGCTGGACTACATGACTGACGGCGTCCTGGTGATGACGACCGATGGTCGTGCAGCGCACCTGCTGACGCATCCGAGTCGCGAGGTCTCACGCACCTACGAGGCCGTGGTGCAGGGTGCGGCGATGCAGGCGCTCGACCAGCTGCAGAAAGGCGTGGAACTCGATGACAGCACAGTGTATGTCGATGCGGCTCACGTGGACAAGCTGGGCCGCAGCAAGTGGCTGTTGAGCCTCACGCTGCACGAGGGACGCAACCGCGAGGTGCGTCGGCTGTGCGAGGCGGTGGGCCTCAGTGTCGACAAGCTGACTCGGGTGAAGTTCGGCCCGGTGGGTCTGGGTGACCTGCCGTCCGGACAATGGCGTCCGCTCACGCCCGTCGAGCTGCGTGGGCTGGCAATCCGCGGTGGCGTGAGTCAATAGCGTGACGTCCGGACCGAAGCTGTTCTCACACTCAGGCTGGAGTACGCGCGCATGACGGCGGTGCCACTTCCCGTGTCGGCTCCTTCCGGGGTCGCGGCGGTGCAGGCGATTCTGGCGCAGGTGGCGCGGCGCGTGGTCGGACAGGAGGTGATGATCGAGCGACTGCTCATCGGCCTGCTGACGGGCGGTCACGTGCTGCTGGAAGGTGTGCCGGGACTCGCGAAGACGCTCACGGTGCGCACGCTCGCCGAGACCATCCACACGACATTCCGCCGCATCCAGTTCACGCCCGACCTGCTGCCGGCTGACGTGGTCGGCACGCAGATTTTCGATCAGGCGTCAGGCGAGTTCCGCACCAGGCGCGGACCGATCTTCGCGAACATCGTGCTGGCCGACGAGATCAATCGGGCACCGGCCAAGGTGCAGGCCGCACTGCTCGAGGCGATGCAGGAGCGCCAGGTCACGATCGGCGGCACCACGTACCCGCTCGCCGAACCATTCCTCGTGCTGGCCACGCAGAACCCGATCGAGCAGGAGGGCACGTATCCGCTGCCCGAGGCGCAGGTCGATCGATTCATGATGAAGCTGCACGTGGAGTATCCGACGCGTGCCGAGGAGAAGGAGATCATGCGGCGCATGTCCGGTGGCGAGGAGATTGCCGTCTCCGCCGCCGCGTCGCCGCAGACGATCCTTGCCGCACGTCGCGAGATCGCGGCACTGCATCTGGACGAGCGGATCATGGACTACATCGTGGAGCTGGTGCATGCGACACGCGTTCCCGCCGAGGCAGGCCTGCCGGCGCTCGCGCCGCTGATCGAGTACGGAGCATCTCCACGCGCGACGATCGCGCTGGCGCAGGCGGGCCGTGCGCATGCGTACCTGCGGGGGCGCGACTTCGTGCTGCCGGACGACATCAAGGCGATTGCGCCCGACGTGCTCCGCCACCGGGTCGTGACGACCTTCGAGGCCGAGGCGCAGAATGTCACGAGCAATGAGATCGTGCGTCGCATCCTGGCGGCGGTCGCCGCACCGTGACATTTCGCTGGCGACGCTCCGCCCCCGCGGTGCGGGTGCCTGCGCCGTTAGCCAGCGAGGCGGTTGGCGCGCCGGCGCCATTCGAGATACTGGAGCAGGTGCGCCGGCTCGAGCTGCGCATGCGGCGACTCGTGAACTCGCGTTTTGCCGGCGAGTACCGCTCCGTGTACAAGGGGCAGGGGATGGAGTTCTCGGAAGTCCGCGAGTACCAGCCCGGTGATGAGGTGCGCAGCATCGACTGGAACGTCACGGCGCGGCTGCAGAAGCCGTATGTGAAGCGGTATGTCGAGGAGCGTGAGCTCACGGTGCTGCTGCTCGTGGATTGCTCGGCCTCGTCGCACTTCGGGACTCGCACCCGCTTCAAGAATGATGTCGCCCTGGAGGTCGCTGCAGTGCTCGGTCTGTCGGCGTTGCGCAACAACGATCGCGTGGGGCTGCTGGCGTTCTCCGACCGCATCGAGCATGCGGTGCCGCCGCGCAAGGGGCGCCGACATGGATTGCGACTGCTGCGTGATTTGCTCTCGTTGCGACCAACCGGCGTGCGCACCGATATCGCGCTCGCCTGCGAACAGGCGCGACGTCACCTGACGCATCGTTCACTGGTGTTCGTGATCTCGGATTTCCGCGATGCGGTGGCCGAGGCCGCGCTGCGCGGGCTGGCGGCGCGTCATGAAGTCGTGGCGATCACCGTCGACGATCCGGTCGAGCATGCACTGCCGGCGGCGGGGGTGCTGGTGCTGGTGGATCCCGAGACCGGTCAGCGCATCGAGATCGACAGCAGCGATGTCGCGTTCCGCGTGCGATACGCGGCGGCCGCACGGGTCGCTGAGGATCAACGCGCGGCAATGTTCGCCCGCACCGGCCTGACGGCGGTGCAGCTGCGAACGGACCTGCCGATCGTGGAGCCGTTGCTGGCGTTCTTCCGGCGCGCCCGACCGGCCATCCGCCGGCGGGGCTGAGGTGCGCGTCGTCACGCTGGTTGTCGTCGTGGCCTTCGCCATGGTGTGCGCCACCCGTAGCGCCGCTCAGCCCCCGTTGGACACGACAGGCCGCGTGACATTCCGGGTGCTGCCCGACACGGTCACCGTCGGGCAGCCGTTCGAGCTGCGCATGACGATCGTGCCACCGGCGGGACGCATCGGCATTGCCCCTGCGGTGCCCGACACCGGCGGCATCATCGAGCCGCTCGATCCGGCCGAGGTCACTCGCCGCGGTGACACACTGCGGGTGCGCTATCGCCTGCTGGCATGGCAGACGGGCGTGCTGAGCATTCCGCTCGGACCGGTGCTGATGCGGCGTGATTCGAGCGACATCGCCGTCACTGGCGACATGCGTGTGGTGGTGCGTTCGGTGTTGCCGAGCGACTCGGTGAGCCGCGTGCCACGTGCCGCACGTGCGCTGCTCACGCGACCGGTGCGCTGGTGGGAACGCTGGTGGCAGTGGATGCTGGGCGCGCTGGCGCTCTTCACGGTGCTGTACCTGCTGAATCGCTGGCGCATGCGTCCGCGCATCGAGCGGGTCGTCGACGAGACGCCGCTGTCGCGCGCGGACGCGGCATTCGCGCGCCTCGATGCGCGGCGCCTGGTTGACGCCGGCGAAGGTGGACGGCATGTGGCCCTGGTCGCCGAAATCGTTCGGCGATACCTGGCCGACGTGGAACCGTCACTCGCGCTGTCGTTGACGAATGCCGAGTTGCTTGCCGTCGCTGCACCCATTGCGGCGATTCCGCAGCGCCAGCTGGTGCTCTTGCTGCAGCAGGTCGATGCAGTGCGTTTCGGCGGCATGCGCATCATCAGCGCGACGGCGCAGCGCGTCGGCGGCATGGCACGCGAGATCGTGCGCGAGATCGAGCGTGCACGCGCGTCGTCGACAACCAGGGCCGCGTGATGCTCGCCTCGATCCTGCAGTTCGTGGACGGTGTCGGGATCGCCATCGGAGTGCCTCTGGCGCTGCTGGCGCTGCTGGCGTTGCCGCTGGTGTGGTGGATGCGACGCAAGGCTGCGGTGCATGCGATGCCGTTCGCGGCGCTGGAGATCGTGGTGCAGGCCGTGCCGCGTCGGAGTCGGGTGCGCCGGTGGATGCTGCGATTGCGGTTGCTCGCGCTGGCCAGCTGCGTGCTGGCGCTCGCACACCCGTATGCGCGCGGTGGGGCACGTCGCGAGACGCGTGACGGCATCGACATCATGCTTGCCTTCGACATCTCGAGCTCGATGCTGGCGGAAGACTTCCTGCCGCAGAACCGGCTGGAAGTCGCGCGCACGCAGGTGAAGGAGTTCGTGCGGATGCGTGAATCGGATCGCATCGGCGTGGTGTCGTTCGCCGGCGAGGCACTGACCCAGGTGCCACTGACCGCGGATCATCAGGTGGTGCTTGCGGCCATCGAACAGTTGCAGCCTGGCCAGCTGGATGACGGCACCGCGATTGGTACCGCGATCGCCACCGCCTCCAACCGGCTTCGCTCCGCCAGCGGCACCTCGAAGGTGCTGGTGCTGCTCACCGATGGCGTCAACAACCGTGGACAGGTCGATCCGCGCACGGCGGCGCGCGCGGCGGCAGCGTTCGGGATTCGCGTGTATGCCATCGGCGTCGGGACGGAAGGCATGGCACCGGTGCCGGTGGGCCGCGGCTTGTTCGGGCTGCGGTACGAGACGCAGCGCGTCGAGATCGATGACGCGCTGCTGACCGAGGTGGCTCGTGCCACGGGTGGTCGTTACTTCCGTGCGAAGGATGCCGCAGGGCTGCAGCGCGTGACGCGTGAGATAGACCGGCTGGAACGCACGCCGACGCTCGCGCGCCGCACGTTGCCGCGCTCCGAGTGGTACGTGCTGCCCGGCGCGGTCGCGTTGTGCGCACTGCTGCTCGAGGTGTGGCTGCTCTGGCGTCGGGTGCCGATTCCATGAACACGATCCTGCTGCAATATCTCGACGTCTTCGCGCGTGTCTGGATGCTGCCGGTCGCGGCGCTGTGCGGTGCGCTGGTGGCCGTGATCACGTGGCAGGTGGACTCGCGCCGCCGCGCTCGACTTGGTGCGCTGGGCGACGTGCCGGTGCTGGAGCGACTGGTGCCGCGTCGCCGCGGAGGACTGCCGCCGCGCGCGCGCGCCGTGCTCCTGGGCGCGGCTGCAATGTGCCTGGGCATCGCGCTCGCGGGACCACGCTGGGGTGAGCGCGCCGAGCGGCGTCGTGACGTCGGCGTGGACATCGCGCTGGTGCTCGACGTGTCGGCCTCCATGTTGGCGACCGACGAAGGGGCGTCGCGCCTGGATCACATGAAGGCCGACGTGCGTCGCCTGCTCTCGACCATGCCGACTGCCCGTGTCGCGCTGATGGTGGTGGCCGGACGCAGTTACCTGCTCACGCCACTCACGCCCGATCATGATGCCCTCGAGCTTTTTCTGGAGGGATTGGATCCGAGCATGGTGAGCCAGGGAGGCACTGCCATCGCGCAGGGCGTGCAGCAGGCCACGCAGCTGCTTGGCGTGAGCGAGGCGGGGGGCGATCGTGCGATGGTCGTGATGAGCGATGGCGAGACGTGGGATGACCAGGGCGAGATTGCCGCAGCCTCGCAGGCAGCGCGAGAGGCGCGCATCGCCGTCGTGACCGTGGGCTACGGCACGACGGCTGGCGCAACGATTCCGCTCGCCGGCGGCGAGGTGAAGCGCGATGAATCGGGGCGGCCCGTGATCACGCGCGCGAATCCGGAGGCCCTCGCCGGTATTGCGCGACTCGCGAATGGTGTGTTCATCGACGGTGCGTCGGCCGACCGGCCTGGTCGGATTCGTGCGGCACTGCGCCGGCTGCGCCAGACCGAGCGTGTGTACAACGCCGGCACCACGCCGATCCAGCGCTACGCCTGGTTTCTCTGGCCCGCATTCGCGCTGCTGCTGCTCGACGCGCTGCTTGCGGAGCGCTCGCGCCGGGCGCCGGTCAGCGCTGTCACGGCCGCTGCACTGATCGCGTGCCTCGTGCTGCCGCCCAGCATGCATGCGCAGCTGCCCAGTCGTGCGCCCGATGGCATGGCGCTGTTCGCGCAGCGCCGATTCGTGGAGTCGGCTAGCGCGTTTCGGAGCAATGCGGAGAATGGTGACCGCTCGTTGCGGACACTCTACAACCTTGGTACCGCGCTCCTGCAAGCCGATTCCGTCGCCGCGGCAACGGCGGCACTCGATCGTGTGGTGACCATTGCACCGGACGCGGAGCTGCGGTACCGCGCACTGTTCAATCTTGGCCTTGCCAATCTTCGTCGGGGTCGCCGTGCGACGCAGGCGGAGGCAGGACCATTCCTGGATGCGGCCGTCGCGGCATACAAGCGTGCGCTGCGCACGCGGACCGATGATCCTGATGCGAAGTGGAACCTCGAACTCGCGCTGCGCGATCAGCAGCGCAATCGCACCGGCGGTGGCGGTGGCGCTGGCGGACAGCAGCCGCCGCCACCGGATCCGCCGCCCAGCAAGGGCCAGCAG
>JACMPK010000191.1 GCA_014377535.1 Gemmatimonadaceae bacterium | reverse complement strand
TCCATCACCGACCGCCGAATCCGCGCGTGGGGCGTCCGTGTACCGAGTCCTGAGTCCAGCATAAGGACGGAGTCTGTGCACCAGATCTTCCGCCCGCCTTGCCAACCAAACTCTACAGTACAAGATTTGTGCAGATCTCGCAGACTTTCCGCATCAGAAAATCAAATCAGCAGCAGAATTCGCTCAGGAAGTCGATTACTTTTGCCGATCTTGCTGAAAACGGTGCTCAAGTTATTCGCGCCGCTGACATAGCATCTCGTCCCCAGCCCCGCTCGCATCATGCCCTCGACGAACACGCCGCGTACCTCCGCACTGCGCGCGATCGCCACCCGCCCCGCACAGACCGAGAACGCCGGACTCCCGCCGCGCACCTCGGAATACTTCGGCAGCCTCACCTTCGGCGCCCGTCAGATGCGCGCCAAGCTGCCGCCCGACGTCTACGCAAAGCTCACGGCATCCATCCGGCTGGGGAAGAAGCTCGACACCGACATCGCACCGGTCGTCGCACAGACGATCAAGGAATGGGCGATGGCACTGGGCGTCACTCATTTCACGCACTGGTTCCAGCCGCAGACCGGCCTCACCGCCGAAAAGCACGACGCGTTCCTGAGCTTCGACGACGCCATGACGCCGCTCGAGACCTTCAGCGCCGCCCAGCTCATTCAGTCCGAGCCCGACGCGTCCAGCTTCCCGTCCGGCGGCCTCCGCGCCACCTGGGAAGCGCGCGGCTACACGGCCTGGAACCCGGCCAGCCCCGTCTTCATCATCGAGACCGCCGGCGTCAAGACGCTCTGCGTGCCGTCGGTCTTCATCGGCTACAACGGGGAAGCCCTCGACGAGATGACACCACTCCTTCGCAGCACCGATGTCCTCTCGCAGAAGGCCATCGAGCTGCTCGAAGTCCTCGGCGACAAGGGCGTGCAGCGCGTTTACACCACCATGGGCACGGAGCAGGAATACTTCCTGATCGACCGCGCCTTCTTCGCCATGCGCCCCGACCTGGTCATGAGCGGCCGCACACTCGTCGGCGCGCCGCCACCGCGCGGTCAGCAGCTCGAGGATCACTACTTCGGTGGCATTCCCGAACGCGTGCAGGCCTGCATCGCCGAAGTCGAACACGAGCTGTACAAGCTTGGCGTGCCGATCACCACGCGTCACAACGAAGTCGCGCCCTGCCAGTTCGAGATGGCCCCGCATTACGAAGAAACCGACGTCGCCGTCGACCACAACCAGATGGTGATGTCGGTGCTGCGGAAGGTCGCGCTGCGCCATGGCCTGCAGGCACTCCTGCACGAGAAGCCGTTCGCGGGCATCAACGGCTCGGGCAAGCATTGCAACTGGTCGCTGGCCATCGCCGCCAACAACCCGGAGCTCAACGGCTTCAACCTGCTCAAGCCGGGCAAGACACCACACCAGAACGTCCGCTTCCTGCTGTTCCTGGCCGCCGTGCAGAAGGCCGTGTTCAAGCACGCCGGCCTGCTTCGTGCCGGCATCGCTACCAGCGGCAATGAGCACCGCCTCGGTGCCAACGAGGCACCGCCGGCCATCATCTCCATCTTCATGGGCGAGACGCTCACGAAGGTGATCGACGAGATCGCAGAAGGCCGCACTGGTGGAAAAACCGCAGCGCAGCGCATGCTCGATCTCGGCGTCAACAAGCTGCCTGAAGTCGCGCAGGACAACACCGATCGCAACCGCACGTCGCCGCTCGCCTTCACCGGCATGAAGTTCGAGTTCCGCGCCGTCGGCTCGTCACAATCCATCGCCTTCCCGGTGATGCTGTTGAATGCGGCCGTCGCCGAAGCGATCGCCGAACTCACCGACAAGCTCCGCCAGCTGATCAAGGACGGCACGCCGGTCGACGATGCCGTGCTCGCCGTGGTCAGCGAGGCATTCCGCGAGACGAAGGCCGTTCGCTTCGAAGGCAATGGATACTCGGGCGAGTGGCTCGAGGAGGCTGCGAAGCGCGGCCTGCCGAACTTTGCGAAGACACCCGAAGCGCTGGAACAGATGATCACGGCGCAGTCGCGCCACACGCTCACGAGCCTCGGCATTCTCTCCGACGCTGAACTCGAGAGCCGCTTCCACGTGCGCATGGAGCGCTACGTGAAAGACGTGATGATCGAGCTGCTCACGCTGAAGGAGATCGTCGACACATTGATCCTTCCCGCCGCGTTCAAGTATCACGGCGTACTGTCGCAGGCTGCCGCGGCTGCGCACACGGGTGGCATCACCGTGATTCCCCAGGTTGCGCAGGCCAATCACATCGGCACCATGATCCTCGAGCTGCAAACGCGGCGCGACACGCTCGCCAGCGTGCTGGATCGCGCCGACGGCCTGCACCACGACGTGACGGCGCAGGCCAAGCTGCTGACCAGCGAAGGCACGGCCGCCGCCGAGTCGGTACGCGAACGCTGCGATGCTCTCGAACTCGTTGTCGACGATGCCGCGTGGCCGCTGCCGAAGTACCGCGAGATCCTGTTTCCGGTGTGACCTGAATACCGAACGATGAAAACACCGGAGGGCGGAGCGCTACGTACACGGCGCTTCGCCCTTCATCTTTACCGAAACGTCGAGCATGACATGTCATTCTCCCTTTCACATACTCCGGTGTCGTCTGCTCCTGCAGGATCTGTGACCACCTGGCACGTCGCGCGCCTCGGTGGCGCATTGTCACTTGCCGTCGCGCTGGCTGCGCCGCTGCTGCATGCACAGGTGCGGACGGACACCGCGGCGGTCGCACTGCTGCGCGGCCAACACCCCTGGTTCACTCAGGACGGACGGTTTGCCGATGTGCAGCGCTCCGTGCGCGAGCTGCGCATCGCCGACAGCACTCCAACCTACCGGTGGAGCGAAAGTACGGGCGCCGTGCTCCCGGCGGCGCTTGCCGTGCTGCAACACATCGCGGCCGATCGCGAGTCGGCGACGGCCGATATCGCAGATGCTGGCGTCCTCAGCGAGCATGCGGCCACGCAACTCGATGCGTCATCGTCTGCGCCAGCCGAACGAGCGCTGTTCGACCTCGGCATGGACATCGGCGTCGCGCGACATGCCTTCGTGCATCGTCAGGGCCGCGTGGATCCTGCACGAGTGCACGCCGAGTGGTCGCTGACGCCCGCCGATGTGGACCTCGGTGCCGTGCGCGCGGCGCTGCTCGGAGGTGCCGCACCCGAATTCGTCTTCAGTGCTCTCGAGCCACAAACCGTGTCGTACCGGCTGCTCGTCGGCGCACTGGCGACCGTGCGGCAGCAGGATGCGGACACGTCGTTCCACCTCCCCGCAATACCTGCACGACCGCTGGCTGCGGGCGCACCGTACCCCGGCGCACGTGCGCTGGCCACGGTGCTAATGCGGATGGGCGGGCTGCCGCGCACATTCCGTGTCGCGGCGGTGCGGCGCACGTACACGCGGCCGATGTTCGACGCCGTCGCACGCTGGCAGAATCGCAAGCTGCTGAAGGGTCGCGTGACCGGTGTACTCAGCGCGCCCGTGCTTACGGCGTTGCTCGACGAATACCGCACGCGCGGTGATCGTATCGCGATGGCCGTGGAGCGATGGCGCTGGTTGCCGCGCACCTTCTCGAACGATCCACTGGTCGTGAACCTGCCGGAGTTCCGGCTGCACTCCTTTGCGAAATTCCAGGGCCTGCCGGCGACCGATTCGTTGAGCATGAACGTCGTGATCGGTCGCGCCGACAGCAACGCGACGCCGGTGTTCGCCGCGAACATGACGCTGGTCGTGTTCAGTCCGCAGTGGCACGTGCCCAAGTCGATCATGCTGAAGGAGATTCTGCCCTCCGCAACCGCCGACGCGAGCTATCTCGACACGCACGACTACGAGCTCACCACACCCGCCGGCAAGGTGGTGCCGAACACTGCGCGTAACATCGCGAAGATCGGCACCGGCATCATGGTGCGGCAGCGCTCGGGCGACGCCAACGCGCTGGGCAAGGTGAAGTTCCTGCTGCCGAACCAGTACGACATCTACCTGCACGATACGCCTTCTCGCAGCTTCTTCAATCGCAGCCGCCGCGACTTCAGCCACGGCTGCGTGCGACTCGGCGATCCAATGGCAATGGCGCGGTACGTACTCGGCAGCCAACCGGTGTGGACCGACTCGAAGATCACCGAGGCGATGAACGCCGGTGTGGAAAAGTTCGTCCGCGTGCCGAAGCCGATCCCGGTGCTGATCGTTTACCAGACGGCGGTTGCTGAGCCGGAGGGCAACGTGCGGTACTTCAACGACGTGTACGGGCACGACGCGACGCTGGCGGCAGCGCTGCAGAAGGGGCGCTGAGCGCTGGGTGTGCGGTGTGTGTGCGAACATGAACGCGCGCGTCGCGCGGTGCCGACGTCTACAACGAGAAATTCATGTCGTTCTTTTTCACGCGATAGCCGCTCGGCAGCACGAACAGCGCTGCATCGGGCGACGCCGACGAGAGCGACGTGACCTCGATCGTCGAACGCTTCGTCGCCTCGCCCGTCTCATTCACGGCGACGACGGCCTTCAACGGTGACATGACGAACAGCGCCGCGCGCGCACGCGCCACGTTCGCCTGGTGCGTCGCGTCCTGCTGCGCCGTGGCCGATGCGCTGCGCATCATCACCTCGAACAGCGGGTTGCGCGGCACCGACGCCTGCGTCGGCACCCAGTAATCGGTCACGACGCGATGATGCTTCTCCTCAGCGCTCATCCCGAACACGCCGATGCGCACGTTGTACTCCTCGATGACGCGAAACTGGTGCGTCGGCACACCGGCCACCTCGCCGCCCGGTCCCACGTCCTTGGCGATGATGCCCGCGTCGCGCACCTGCATCTGTACCACGCTGCCGACCATGCCGAGTGCCTTGCCGATGATCTGCTCGAACGTCGCCAGCGGTATCTCGCTGATCTCCTTCTCACGCGGCTTGACCGTCCGCACGACGTTGCTGCCGAAGTCCACCAGCATGTACTCGCTGCGTCGTGCATCGGCGCTCACCGTGACACCATCGCTGTTTCGACGCCGTCCGCGCGCACTCCGGTCCATGTCGATGCGCATCTGCTGCCCCGTCCACGAGACGGTACCGGTGGTCTGGTCACCGTCATCGTCGGTGCTGGTGAACATGTAGCGGCCCGTGGGCATCTGGCGCGGCGCGAGAGCGGCCGTCGCGATCGCGGCCCGGGGCGCACGTTCTTGTGCGTGCATGGGCGCCGCGGCGGTTGCGAGCGCGACGGCGGAGAGGGCGAACTGAAATAAGCGACGCATGAGGTGCCTCCACAGGCAATGAGCGACACTCGGGACTACGGCGTGGTGATGGTGCGGGTTTCGCGAGTGCGACGTCCATGCGATGTGCCGGCGCCCGAGTTGCACGACGATGCCGTCTCGTCGTGGCAGGGCGGCCGCACACTCAGTACTTCATCAAGTACCGCTCGATCTCCCACCCCGACACCTGCGCGCTGTACAGATCCCACTCCTCCCGCTTTGCCGCCAGAAAATGCGAAAAGATGTGCTCCCCGAGCACGGCCCGGATCACGTCGTCCTTTTCCAGCTCGTCACACGCCTCGTTGAGATCGCGCGGCAGATCATCGATGCGCAGCCGGCGCTTCTCGCGGTAGCTCATCTCGAAGATGTTGGTGTCCACGGGCTCTCGTGAATCGGCCTGCGTCGCGATGCCGTCCAACCCGGCCGCCAGCATCACGGCAAGGGCGAGATACGGATTCGCGCTCGGATCCGGCAGCCGGTGCTCCACGCGTGTGCCCAGCGCGCGACGAGCTGGAATGCGCAGCATCGGCGAACGATTTCGCATGCTCCACGCCACGTTGATCGGCGCCTCGAAACCCGGCACCAGCCGCTTGTAGCTGTTCACCAGCGGATTCGTCACCGCGCAGTAACCGCGCGCGTGCCGCAGCAGGCCGCCGATGAAGTGCAGCGCCGTCGCACTCAGCTCGTACGGCGCCTCCGGCTGCCAGAACGCGTTCTCCGCGCCGCGGAACAGCGATTGATGCGTGTGCATGCCGCTGCCGTTCTGCCCGAAGATGGGCTTGGGCATGAAGCTGGCGCTCAATCCGAATCGCTGCGCAACCTGCTTCACCACGAACCGGAAGGTGGTCAGGTTGTCTGCGGTCGTCAGCGCGTCGGCATATCGGAAGTCGATCTCGTGCTGGCCATGCGCCACCTCGTGATGACTGGCCTCGACCTCGAAACCCATCTCCTCCAGCGTGTCCACGATGGCGCGACGCGCCTCCTCGCCCAGGTCCACCGGCGCGAGGTCGAAGTAGCCGCCCACGTCATGCGTGTCGGTCGTCGCCTTGCCGGTCGCGTCCTGTTTGAAAAGGAAGAACTCCGCTTCCATGCCGGCGTTCATCGTGAAGCCCAGCGCCGCGGCCTGCGCGAGCGCCCGCTTCAAGCAGCCGCGCGGGTCGCCCACGAACGGCGTGCCATCGGGCATCGAGATGTCGCAGATCAGTCGCGCCACCTGCCCGCCCGAGCCGCCGAAGGGCAGCACCCGGTACGTGGACAGGTCAGGCTTGAGCAGCATGTCGCTCTCCTCCACCCGCACGAACCCCTCGATGCTGCTGCCGTCGAACAAAATGTCGCCGGCCAGCGCCTTCGCGAACTGGGTGCGTGGAATCTCGACGTTCTTGATCACGCCCAGGATGTCCGTGAACTGCAACCGCAGGAACCGGATGTCCTGCTCGCGCAGCAGCGTCTGGATATCGGCGGCGGCGGCCGAGCGCAGCGCGTTCGGTGCGGGTGTGTCAGTCGTCGTGGCGCGTGGCATCCGGCAAACCTACGCGCCCCCGACGCAGCGCAGCGAGGGAACACTGTGGTGCACTAGATTGCTGGGTTGTCAGTCGCGCAATCTGCGCCATGCCTGCCTCTTCCTGATTCTGCTCATGTCGTCTGCTTTCTGTGCAGCCTGCGGCGCGCCGCTCTCGCCCGGCGCCCGATTCTGTCATCGTTGCGGCCAGGCCGCGGGTGAGGCGGTGCTCTCCGGAGGCGCGCCCACAGCTGGCGGCACCCCGGTTCGTGCTCAGGCACCGAACCAGACGCTTCCCTGGGCTGTCGCCGCCATCGCCCTGCTCGCGCTGATCGCACTCGTCGCCGGCCAGCGCTTCAATCGTCGCCCCGCTGTCGCCGAGGCTCCGGTCGCCGCACCGCAGGGCAGCGGACCGTTCGCTGGCGGCGGCGGTCCCGCTGCCGGCGCCGCCGCGGCGGGTCCGGCTCCGGCCGAGCGCCCGGTCCGAGCGCCTGACATTTCCGCGATGTCACCTGACGAGCGCGCGCTGCGCCTCTTCAATCGTGTGGTGTCGCTTGCGGAACAGGGCAAGAAGGACTCCGTCCGCTTCTTCTCGCCGATGGCACTGATGGCGTTCCAGAGTCTTCCCACGCCGACGATGCTGCAGCGTTTTGAGCTGGGGCGCGTCGCGCAGCTGGTCGAGGTCCCGGAGATCGTCGCGGCGCAGGGCGACACCATCCTCCAGACATCATCGACGCACCTTCTTGGTCTTGCCCTGGCCAGCGTGGCCGCAGGCATGAAGGAGTCATACAACGCACAGGCAGGCTTCGATCGCCGCCTGTTGAATGCCGCGGCCACCGAGCGCGCGAAGAACCTGCCCGAGTACGAGGTGACGAAGAACGACATCGACGCCGCGATCACGCGCGCCCGCACCAACATCGGTGGTGGATCCGGCGCCGCGAAACGGACGCCGTGATGCTGCGCCGCATCATCGAGCCGACACGCACCATCACGCTGGCGCACAGCCCGGACTCGGATGACGCCTTCATGTTCTATGGCCTCACCGAGCACAAGGTGGACACCGAGGACCTGGCGTACGTCCACGAGTTGCAGCCCATCGAGACGCTGAACCAGCGCGCACGCCGGCAGGAGCTCGAAGTCACGGCCTGCTCCATACACGCATTCGCCTATCTCGCCGATCACTATGCGCTGCTGCCGCACGGCGCGTCGATGGGCGACAAGTACGGACCGCGAGTCGTGGGCCGCATGCGACGTGGCCCCGGTGGCATCCGAGGCGCGCGCATTGCCATCCCGGGCCCACTCACGAGCGCCTATCTCGCGCTGCGTCTCTTCGAGCCCGACTTCGAGGCAGTCTTTTTGCCATTCGACAAGATCGAGGATGCGGTGCTCGACGGCTCGGTCGACCTCGGCCTGCTGATTCACGAAGGGCAGCTGACATTCGCCGATCGCGGCCTACACCTGCTGCTCGACCTGGGTGCGTGGTGGCACGAGGAGACCGAGCTACCGCTTCCGCTCGGTGGCAACGTCATCCGAAAGGACCTCGGCCCCGACCTGATCGCGATGATCAGCCGTCACCTGCGCGACAGCATCGCTTACGGCCTTACACATCGTCGTGCCGCACTGGACCATGCAATGCGCTACGCACGTGGACTTGATCGTGGACAGGCCGATACATTCGTCGGCATGTATGTGAATGAGTGGACACTGGATTACGGTGATGCAGGACGTGCTGCAGTACAACTGTTCCTGCAGCGCGGAACAGATGCGGGGATCATTCCGCACAGCGTCACCGTCGAGTTCGCTGAATAATGGGTAGTTCTGTCGATGTCTGATCACCCGGCACGCGGCGTCGACACAACTTCCTTTGCACCGCTGAGTCCGCAGGAAGTTCTGCCTGTCGGCGGCGCATCTCGCGGTGGGAACACACCGGACGATGCTGAGCGCGCGCGGCGTCTTCGCGCACTTGCCACCGAGATCGAGACACTCCCCACCACGCACGCCGCGTTCGCGCGACTGCTGACCGTCGGGGTTGAAGTGCTGCAGGGAGCCGGTGCGTGGCTTGGCCTGATCATGGAGGACTCCGACGCTCTCGTCGTCGTGGCGGCCATCGGTGACGTGCCCGTGGAAGCGGGCACCCGTGTACCTCGCGAACGTGCCTTCGCCGCTCGTGCACTGCGCTCGAACTCGGCCGTGTTTGCGGACCCGAGCACCGGGGTCCGGTGGAGCGACACCGTGATGGCTCGCGTGCCCGTTCGCGCCGTGGCCGCGCCGCTGGCGCTCGATGGTCAGCCGGCGCTGGGCGTCATCTCGATCATCGGCGGACCCGGACGTCTGTTCACCGTCGCCGACGGCTCGTTCGCGCACGAACTTGGTACGCTCGCCGCACTCGTCCTGCGACGCCGCGACAATGGCAGGCGCATGGCCACCGACGAGGCCACCGCAGCAGCCGAGCCGGATTTTGCGGTGCCCGCGATGATTGCCGCCGCCGCAGCGGTCACGGTCGACGACTTCGCGTCGACCATGATCAACCGGCTCGACGACGAGGCGTTCCTCGGTATCAGTATCGCGGTCTGCGAAAGCACCACGGGATCGCTGCGCTTTCCCGCGGCACTCGGCGCGCTGGGTGCGCTGCGCGGCGTGCGCACACCGCTGGAGCCAGCGCGCGCTGAGTTTCTCGCGCGGCAACGGCGCGCCGTGCAGATGCCCGATGCGCGGCACCTTGTGCCCGAGGGCTGGCGGTCACTCGTCCCTGCCCTGCCCGGCGCGTCGATCGCGCTGATCGACAACGACATCGCCGTGGGACGCATTGACATCGTCTTCGATCCTGACCGCGCCGTGCCGGACGAGGCGACGCGACGCATCGAGCAGCGTGCCGGCACGCTGGCACGCGCATTCACGGTGCTGAACGCGCGCATCGCGCGCACGCCAACCGATCACGTGATGCTCTCGCTGCATGCGCTGCGCGACACGATCGCCACGCGCCTGCACGACGTGACGGCGCCGATTGCCGGCATCAGCGCCCTCGCTGAGCTGCTGGCTGGCGAGCAGCTGTCGGACGAGGTGCTGGAGCTGGTCGCGCTGATCCAGCGAAGCACCCGACGTGCCACCGATGCGGCGCGGACGCTGCGGAGTCTCGCCGACCAGGCCGACCTGCATCCTGACCCTGTCGCCGTCGACGCGCTCGTGCACGAGATTCTGCGCGAGCGGGCCGACACCCAGCATGCGTTGGCGATCGTGGTCAACGTGACCGTGGATCCGCTGCTGCCGCCGCTCGCGTGGCCCACCGCCTCGTTGCGTGACTGGATCGCGAGCGCCATCGTGGCATCGGAAACGGCGCTGCTTGCGTCAGCACGGCGACGGATCGACATTCGCGCGGGTATCGATGGCGCGATGGCGACGCTGACCGTGGCCGACGACGGCGCCCCGGTCGGCATCGTGACGTCGGAGTTCGAGCATTTGGGCGCCACGCTCTCCGTGATCCGCACCGATGACGGACGCACGATCCGCCGCCTTGCGATCCCGCTGCGCGTTGGAACTCCAGCACACCTGTCGTGACCACTGCGCTGCACGTGCTGTCCACAGCATCGGCACCACCCCCGCTCGCACGAATCCTCGTCGTGGACGATGACGAGTCGATCCGCGTCGCAATGGTGCGTTTTCTCCAACGCTGCGGCTACGAGCTGCAGTCGGCCGGCAGCGGCAGTGACGCGTTGCACCTGATCAAATCGAACAGCTTCGACGCGGTGATCTGCGATGTGCGCATGCCCGGCCTCTCCGGACCGGAGCTGCTGCCGCGCGTACTGGAGCACGATCCAGACATGGCCGTGCTGATGCTCAGCGCCGTGAACGACGCGGCGACGGCGGCGGCGGTGCTCGCCGGTGGTGCACTCGATTACCTCGTCAAGCCGATCGAACTGCGCGCGTTGCAGGACGCCGTCATCCGCGCCCTCGCGCGGCGGCGCACACGGATGGACAAGGACCGCTTCGACGCGATGATCAAGGTAGAGGTGCAGACGCGGACAGCCGAGCTCGAGCAGGAAAAGGAGGCGTTGCGTCAGCTGTCGGTCAGCGTCGTGGATACGCTGATCATTGCCATGGAGGCGAAGGACGTCTACCTGCGCGGACACTCGCAGCGGGTGGCGGATCTCGCCGCCGATATGGCCGTCGAGCTGGGCCAGGAACCCGACATCGTGGACCACATCCGCCTCGCCGGACGCCTGCATGATGTCGGCAAGATCGGAATACGTGAGGAAATCCTGAATAAGCCGTCCGGGCTCACGGTCACCGAGTTCGAGCATGTGAAGCAGCATGTGCGCATCGGCATGGAGATTCTGCGCCCGCTGCAGCAGCTGGGGCATGTGCTGGACTTCATCCATGATCATCACGAGCATTGGGACGGCAGCGGCTATCCGCGCGGGATCCGCGGTGACGCCATTTCGCTCGGTGGCCGAATCCTCGCGGGTGCCGACGCCTTCGACGCGCTCACGTCGCAGCGCGCGTACCGCGACCCGATGCGCCCGGATGACTCGGTTGCATATCTCGGCACCGTGGCCGGTGCGTTGCTCGATCCGCAGGTCGTGCGCGCGCTCCAGATCGTCACGAAGCGACGACTCGCCGCCCTCTGACCGGCGCAGTGCATTCGGTGGGTCTCCGGTTCGGGCAAACGTTTCCGCGCCGGACGCCGTACCTGATAGATGATGTCAAATAACAGCTTATTCTGCCCGATGTCTCGTCACGGGCCTTTTGTTGCGGCCTTTATTTTCGCTGCCATCTTCGTCGCGGCACTCACGACGTCACCGGTGCAAGCGCAGGTCGCGCCGGCTCAGGCTGTGCGCGGACCCCGATCAGTCACCGACACACTCGCACTCACCTTCGACGTCGCGGTGCTTCGTGCACTGCGTGACGGAGAGGAAGTCCGCTCCGCCAATGCCGGTGTCAATGTCGCCGAGGCGCAGATCGGCATCGCACGCTCCACCGGTCTGCCGCAGCTGCGACTCAACAGCGGCTATTCACAGATCGTCGAGAATGCCCGCGCCAACATTGTCGGCGCGGTGTTCAACCAGGCGTTCACGTACACGGCCAGTGCGCAGCTGCAGCAGCCACTCTTTCTGGGCGGCCGCGTCGTCGCCGGTGCCAGGGCGGCGAATGCCGTGCGCGGTGCCGCACGCGCCAACACGGCGGAAGTGCGAGGTCAGGTCGTGGTCGATGTCGAGCGCGCATATCTCAATGCGCTGTTCACCCGGCGGCTGATCGAGATCCAGCGGCGCAACCTGCAGCTCGCCGACGAGCGCGTGGCACAGGCGCAGCAGCTGGAGACCGCCGGCCGTGCATCGCGCTACGACGTGCTGCGCCTGAGGGTGGAACGTGCGAATCTCGAGCCCGACCTGGTGCAGGCGCGAAACGACTACGCGATCGCCGTACTCAATCTGCGCCGACTCGTGAACGTGCCGTCGGAGCAGCCGCTGTCGCTGGTCTCCGAGCTGGACACGCTGGCGTTGCAGCGGCTGCTCGTCGGGGTGGACACGATGAAGACCGCGCCCGCCCAGCGCTCTGCGGTGCGGGCGGCTGAACTGACCCGTGTCGCGCGCGAGGCCGGTGTACGTGTCGCGCGCGCCGACCTGCTGCCGTCGGTGACGGCCACGCTGACGTCGGGGTTCCTCGCGCTGCCGGTGACGAACGGCTTTCCCACCAGCACCGGCCGAACCAGCAACACGTTTTGCCCGCCCGGCGCCGTCGCGACACGGGTCTGCCAGAACAACGGCTGGTTCGCGGACCGCAACTTCGGCTTCCAGGTCTCGTGGCCGATCTTCGACGGCTTGCGCACGAAATCCAACATCGAAAATGCGCGGGCGCTGATGGATCAGTCCACCGTGCAGCTGGCGTTGGTGCGCGAGCAGGTCGAGATCGAGGCGGCCGCCTCGCGCGCGGAGTTCGGTCGCGCACGCACGTTGTTCGACGCCCGTCGCCAGACCGTTGCCGAGGCGAATGAAGCGTACGACCTCGCAATGCTGCGCAACACGCGAGGTGTCGGCACGGTACTCGACGTGTCCGATGCGCAGCTCAATCTCGTGCGCGCGCAGGTGAACGCTGCGCGCGCGGTTTATGACGTTTTCCTTGCCGCCGCCGAACTGGCGCGGGCGACTGGTCGCCCGATCCCGCTGCCTGATGGCGGCGCCATGCGGATCACTGACCGTGGAGCAGATCGTGTCACGACGGATCGCTGAGTTCCTTCCGCCAGCGCGGACCCTGACCTGCGCTGCATTGTTGTTCGCGTCCGCCTGCTCCAAGGCAAGTGAGCCTGCGAAGTCGACGACGGCCGCGCCGGGCAGCGGCGGTAGCGCAGCGGCCGGCAATACGCCTGGTGCTGCTGGCGGCCGCGGCGGTCGGGGTGGCGTGGTGCTCGCTGCGTCCGACATCGCGACGCTTCAGAATGGTGTGATCGAGGATGCCGTGTCGGTCTCCGGCAACCTGCGTCCCGTCGAGACGATCGAGGTGCGCAGTCGGCTCAACGGCGACATCAGCGGTGTCTACGTGCAGGAAGGTGAGCGGGTCCGCGCGGGCCAGCTGCTCGCGCAGTTCGAGTCCAGCCAGCAGGAGAGCTCGCGTCGCGGCGCCGAGGCGGATCGCGAAGCCGCACGTGCGCAGCTGCAGACCGCACAGTGGGCCGCCGAGCAGTCCACGGCGCTGTTCAAGGCCGGCGCCATCGCGGAGCAGGAGAACCGCTTGGCGGCACAGGCCGTGGTGGCCGCACGAGCCGCCGTGGCAGCCTCCGAGGCACGGCTTCGTACCGCAAGCGCCCTCTCCACCGACACGCGCGTGCTGGCCCCGTCCAGCGGCATCATCGACCGGCGGAGTGTGCAACCCGGCGAGCGCGTCGCCGCCAGCACGCCGCTCTTCCTGCTGGTGCGCAACGAAACGCTGGAACTGGCTGCCAACGTCCCGTCACGACTCGCCAACCTCGTCCAACCCGGGCAGGTGGTCCGCCTCGGCGTCGACAACCGCATACTGGAATCGCGGGTCTCGCGCGTGAGTCCCACCGTGGATCCCGTCTCACGCAGCGTGACGGTGTACGTGAAGGTTCCCAACACCAACGGCGCCATCAAGGGCAACACCTTTGCCAGCGGCCGCATCATCGGCGAGCGTCGCACCGGTGCGCTGCTGGTGCCGACGAACGCGATTCGTCAGGCACCGGGCGCCGAGGCGGCGCCGTTCGTCTGGCGGATCGCCGGCGGTTCGCTGGAGAAGCGCAACATCACCCTGGGTGTGGTGGATGAGGCGACCGGCGTGGCGGAAGTGAAGGAAGGGCTGAGCGTTGGCGACCGCGTCATCGTGGGCAACGTCGGCGCACTCGGCAACGGCTCGAAAGTCACCATCGCAGGCGGGAAGTCATGATCATCTCGGATGTCTCCATCAAGCGGCCGGTCTTCGCCACCATGCTCATGGTGGCGCTGGTGGTGCTCGGCATCATCGGGTACCAGCGGCTCGCGATCGACGAGTATCCGGACATCACGTATCCGATCGTCGTGACGCAGACCGCCTATCCGGGCGCCTCCCCGGAAGTCGTGATGCGCGACTTGTCGAAGCCGATCGAGGAAGCGCTCAATACGGTGCAGGGCATCAAGGAAGTGACGTCCACGTCGCTGGAAGGCAGCTCGCTGGTGCGGCTGCAGTTCAACCTCGACGTGAACGTCATTGCCGCGCAGCAGGAAGTGAGTACAAAGGTCGCGCGCATCCGCCGTCAGCTGCCGCCGAACATCGAGGACCCGATCGTCCTCCGCTTCGACCCCAATGACCGCCCGATCATCAGCGTCGCGATGACCAGTGCCGAGCGTCCGCTGCGTGAGCTGAGCGACATCGCGACTGAAGTGATCAAGACGCGATTCGAGTCGATTCCCGGAGTCGGTGGCGCAAACATTTCCGGTGCGGCCACGCGACAGATACAGATCCAGCTCGACGCCGATGCCATGCGGGCGTATAACATTGCGCCGCCGGTCGTGATCGCGGCACTGGAGCGTGAGAATCGCGAGGTGCCCGCAGGTCGCGTGCGTCGCAACGGTCGCGAGCAACTGATTCGAGTCACGGGCCGCGTGGTGGATCCGGCACGCTTTGCCGACATCACGCTCACGGTCCGCAACGGCGCGCCGGTGCGCATCAGCGACGTGGCGACCGTAGTTGACGGCAGCGCCGAGCAGCGCAGTGCCGCTTTCGTGGGCCGTACGCCCGCCGTCGCCATCGAGGTGCAGAAGATCGCCGGCAGCAACACGGTGGAAGTCGCCGACCGCGTGCGCGAAATGATGGCCGAGCTGGAACGGACGCTGCCCGCCGACGTGAAGCTGAGCGTGATCCGCGACGATTCGCAGCGCATCCGCGATTCGCTCGAGAGCGTGCAGCACGAGCTGATTCTGGGCGCGGTGCTCTGCATCGTGATCATCTACTTCTTCCTGAACTCCTGGCGCTCCACGATCATCACCGGCCTGGCGCTGCCGATCTCGCTGATTTCGTCGTTCTTCGTGATGTGGGCATTCAACTTCACGCTGAACACCATGACGCTGCTGGCGCTGTCACTGGCCATCGGGTTGCTGATCGACGATGCCATCGTGGTGCGCGAGAACATCGTGCGCCACCTGGAAATGGGAAAGGATCACGAGCACGCCGCGTCGGAGGGCACCAGCGAAATCGGTCTTGCCGTCTTCGCGACGACGATGGCGGTGGTCGCCGTGTTCTTCCCCGTCGCCTTCATGGGCGGCATGATCGGCAAGATCTTCTTCCAGTTCGGCGTCACGGTGGCCTTCGCGGTGCTGGTCTCGCTCTTCGTGAGTTTCACGCTGGACCCCATGCTTTCCAGCGTCTGGCACGATCCCGAAGTGGACAAGCACAACCAGGCCGCGCTGCGCGCGTCGCGAAATCCGATCCGCCGCGTCGCCTTCGCGTTCAACGACTGGTTCGAGCGCGTCGCCGATCGCTATCCCGCCGGACTGGCCTGGGCGCTCGGCAATCGCGTGATCGTGCTCGGCGCCGCGCTGATGACCGTGGTCGCTTCGGTGATGCTGGTGCCGAAGCTGGGCTTCACCTGGATGCCCGACGTGGATGGCAGCGAGTTCAATGTGAACTATCGCGTGGCACCCGGTTCGGCGATCGACTACACGATCGGCCGCGGACAGGAGATCGCGAAGCTGCTCGAGAAGCGTCCGGAAGTCGTGTCAACGTATCTGAACATCGGCGGCGGCTTCCGCGGCAGTCCGAGCGGCGGATCGGTGGCGGTGAAGCTCGTGCCGAAAGATCAGCGCACGCTGTCGCAGGCCGAGGTGCAGACGGTGCTGCGTCCCATGCTGATGAAGATCCCGGGTGTGCGGCCGAACATTACCGGCACGCCCACCATCTTCGGTGGCTACCGTCAACCGATCGAAGTCAAGGTGCAGGGACCCGAGCCCACGCGGCTCAAGCTGGCCGCCGCGGAAGTGCTCAAGACGATGTCGACGGTGACTGGCATCGCCGAGCCGAATTCCAGCGACGACGGCGAGATTCCGCAATTGGACGTGCAGGTGGATCGCGAGCAGGCGTGGGCAGCGGGCCTGGGCATCGGCACCATTGCCAGCACGCTGCAACCGCTCTTCACCGGCCAGCGCGCGACGCGCTGGGAAGATCCGCAGGGTTATTCGCATGACGTCGTCGTGATCTACCCGGACTCGCTGCGCCGCTCCTCGGACGACGTGGCCGAGCTCCCGGTGCCGGGCAGCGGCATCGACAGCCGCACAGGCCTCACGACCACAATCCCGCTCGGCTCCGTCGCGACGATTCGTGCCGGCGTCGGGCCTCAGGCCATCGAGCGGTCCTCGCTGGAGCGCCAGGTGTCCATCAGCGCGGGCGTGCTGCCCGGCTTCGGCGTTGGTGACGTGGCCGCGAAGGTGAAGGTCGCTCTCGATTCGATGGGGCTTCCCGCAGGCTACCGGGCGGTATTTGGCGGCGACGTGCAAAACCTGAACGAGACAAAGGGCTATGTTGGCGAGGCGCTGATTCTGGCGGTGGTGTTCATCTACCTGATCCTTGCCTCGCTTTTCGGATCGTTCCTGCAGCCGCTGGCCATCATGCTCTCGCTGCCGCTCAGCTTCATCGGCGTAGCAATTGCACTGCTGGCGACGAAAGGAAGCCTGAACGTCATGACGATGATCGGCATCATCATGCTGCTGGGTCTCGTGACGAAGAACGGCATCCTGCTGGTGGACTTCGCGAATCAGCGACGTGCAGAGGGCGACGACGTGCGTACAGCGCTGCTGGCAGCGGGCCGCATCCGTCTGCGCCCCATCATCATGACCACGGTCGCGATGATTGCCGGCATGCTGCCGCTGGCCTTCGCGTTGGGCGCCGGTGCGGAGCAGCGGGCCCCGATGGGGCGCGCCGTGATCGGAGGTCTGATCACGAGCACGCTGCTCACATTGTTCGTGGTGCCGTCGGTGTATTCCCTGCTGGACGACCTGGTCATCGCCCTGCGGAAACGCTTTACCAGTCCGGCACAACGCCCGGTGCCGACTGCCATGCCGGCGCCGGTGGCCGGCGACTGACTGCGTTTGCTTTTGCTGCACTGTGCACCATTTTGCGCCGCCACTGCTTGACTCTCAGTGGCGGCGCTGCTATACCGGCTAGGTCGCCTGTGCACGCTCCGTTGTATCAGGTTCTCAATCCTGCTGGTTTATTCTGCGTTGGAGGCAGGCATGCCGCGTTTCGGCGAATACGATGAAATTGCATTTCGGCTCCGTGGCCGTGATGATGATGAAGAGGACTATTACGACTCCGATCCCATGTACGAGGAAGAGGAGGAGGAAGAGGACGAGGACGAGGAAGGCTCTATGCCAACGGTCAAGCGAAAGCGCGAATCGCTGTTCGACGATCCTGACGACGCCGCAAAGGATGATGACGAGGAAGAGGACACCGGTGAGGTGATCGAGGAAGAAGTCGACGCTGAACTGAGCACCGACGAGCTGGAACCGGCCGGTGAGGACGACCTGAGTCTCGATGACGACGCCGGTCTGGATGACGACATGGGTGACGAGCCGCCGAAGGCGCGCACGTTGCCTGCGCTGGATCCGATCGCGCCGGTTCGTGCCTCGTCTGCATTGAAGCCACCCAAGCCGCCCAAGGCCGTTCCGGCACCGAAACCGCCCAAGGAACCCAAGGCTGTCAAGCTCGCCGCGACGCCGGCTCCGGCCTCCGCGGCAGCCACGGCTGAAGTCATTGGCGCTGCGGCCACGGCAGCGGCACCGAAGCCGCCCGCAGTTACGCCGCCCGCCCCGACCAATGGCACCAAGGCCGGCAAGCCGGCGCTCAAGGCGCCTCCAGTGGCCAAACCCGAGCCGGTGAAGCCGCCGGCCACCAAGACCGCACCGGCAGCCCCGGCCAGACAGGCCGCGGCGCCAGCAAAGCCAGCACCGGTGAAGACGGCGGCGGCACCTGCCAACAAGGCTCCCTCCGCACAGAAGTCCCCGGCTGGCAAGCCGGGTGTGAAATCGAGTCCTGCGCCAGCGAAGCCGGCGGTGGCGAAGAAGCCTCCGATGAAGAAGGTGGCGCCGGCCAGGAAGGCGGCACCAGCGAAAAAGGCGGCACCAGCAAAGAAGGCCGCACAAGTAAAGAAGGCCGCACCAGCAAAGAAGGCCGCACCAGCGAAGAAGGTCGCTGTGAAAAAGGTGGCCCCGGCGAAGAAGGCGTCGCCGGCGAAGAAAGCGGCCCCCGTGAAGAAGGCGCCGGCGAAGAAGGCCGCAGGAAAGAAGAAGAGTCGCTGAGATCTGGCGGTTTGCTCGCATCGCCATGTGCGGCAGTCGCTGGCGACATCGTCACCTGTTTTGCAGCACCTGACCGGCGGAGGGGAGCAATGCTCCTTTCCGCCGGTCTATGTTTGTGGCATGTCGGTTCGCGACCAGCAGATCCTCGACGCGGTGCCGCTGATGATCTTCGCCACCGACCTGCACGGGACAGTGGTGCGGCACAATCAGCCGGCCGCCGCACGTGCGCCATTCGCGCCCGTGGGCGCGGCGCTGCACGACGTGCTGGGTACAACCAGCGAAGCGGCGCAATGCACTCGCGCCTTCGCTGCACTGCGCGACCCGGCGGTGCCCATGGTGCGATGGGAGTTCGCACAGTCCGGCGGTGACGACGAGCGCGTCATGCTGGTGCAGGTCACGCGCTGCATGGACGAGGGCATGCACGTGGGCTTCGTCGCCACGCTCTCCGACGTGACCGAATCGCACCGCGCGCGCGAGGCGCTGATCTCGACGGGCCTCGCGCTCGCCAGCTCCATCGATCTCGCGCGCGTGTACCGCGAAGTCGCGCACCAGCTGCAGCGCGCGGTGCGCTGCGATGCGTACGTGATCGCCGTCGCCGACGACGAGACACTGGCGTTGACGAGCGTGCAGGCGGGCGGATACACCGACTCGCCCGAGGATGTCGCAACCCGCCTTCGTCCTGACTGGCTTGAGGCCCTCGCGCTGGGCACCACGCTCGTGCACCGCGCATCCGCCACCAGCCGCGAGGTCACCGCGCCGATCATCAGCGAGGAAGGCGTGCTGGGCGCGATCACGGTGCGACTGAGCATCACCGAAGCGACCTACGAGCTGGCCGAAACGCAGCGCGTGCTGGGTACCATCGCCGCGCAGACCGCTGCAGCGATCGATCGCGCCTTCCTGGTGCGACGAGTGGAGCAGAAACGCCGCACCGAGGCGATTGGTGAAGTCGCCGCCGGCGTGGCGCACGAGCTGCGCAATCCGCTCTTCGGCATCTCGTCTGCCGCGCAGCTGCTGCGCATCCGTGGCAAGGACGATCCGGCAGTCGAGCGAAGCGTGAGCCGCATGTTGCGCGAAGTCGAGCGGCTGAACAGCATGCTATCCTCGTTGCTGGTCTACGGTCGCCCGCAGCCGCTGCGCCTGACCGAGGGTGACCCGGACACCATCTGGGACGACGTGATCGAGGCGAACCGACCACGCATGGAAGCGGCCGGCATCACCTTCCGGCGCCTGCGCAGTACACCACCGGTGCTGCTGCACTTCGACGCGGCGCAGATCGGGCAGGTCTACCTGAACATTCTCGTCAACGCCATCGATGCAACGCCGGCCGGATCGGTAATCACGCTCCGCAGCAGCGCGCTGGGCAGCGGTGCCTGGCGCTGCCGGCTGCACAACGGGGGCGATGCCATTCCGGCCGAAGCGCTGCCACGCGTGTTCGAGATCTTCTATTCGCTCAAGAGTGGTGGCACCGGCATCGGACTCGCGCTCTGCCAGCGCATCATTGAAGAACATGCGGGCAGCATCAGCATCGAAAGCCAGCCGGAGACGGGGACCGAGGTGACGATCGTGCTGCCACAGGGCGGCAGTTCGTGATCTCCGGGTCGGTGCTGATCGTCGATGATGACGACACGGTGCGCGACACGCTCACCGAGTACTTCGAGACGATCGGCATGGTGGCACGAGGCGCTGCCACGGCGGCCGACGCGCGCGCAGCTGTCATGCGGCACCTGCCGGCCGTGGTGGTGATGGACCTGCGCCTGCCGGACGTGACTGGCCTGAGCCTGCTGGACCAGCTGCGCGACGACGACCCGGACGGCGCGATCATCCTGCTCACCGGTCATGCCGACGTGCGCGTGGCGGTCAGCGCCATGCAGCGCGGGGCGCTGGACGTGCTGGAAAAGCCGGTGGACCTGGAGACGCTGCGCGCCGCCGTGCAGCGTGGGATGGAGCTGGTCACGCTGCGACGCGAGGTGGCGATCCTGCGCGAGCGCGACAGCGGCGACCGAAGTGGGCCGGCGCTGCTGCAGCCGTCGTTCGAGAAGCTGATCGAACTGGCCGCCCGTAATGATGACGCACCCGTGCTGATCCTCGGCGAGACAGGCACGGGAAAGGGCTACGTCGCGCGACGCATCCACGACACGTCCCGGCGCAGGCAGCAGCCATTCGTGGAAATCAACTGCGCGTCGCTGGGGGCAGTGTTCTTCGAGAGTGAACTGTTCGGGCACGAACGGGGCGCCTTCACCGACGCGAGACAGGCGAAGCGCGGCCTGGTTGAAGTGGCGGCGAACGGCAGCGTGTTCCTGGACGAGATCGGAGAGCTGGGGCTCGACGTCCAGCCGAAACTCCTCAAGGTCATCGAGGAGCAGCGATTCCGACGACTGGGCGGCACCACCGAGATGCGGAGCGCCGCCCGCGTGATCTGCGCCACGAACCAGCCGATGCACACGCTGGTGGCCGAGACGCGGTTCCGCGCCGACCTGTTCTACCGGCTGCAGGTACTGACGATCACGATGCCGCCGCTGCGCGATCGACCGGACGAACTGGCGCAGCTCGTGACGCACCTGCTGCCACGAGGCGCAACGCTGACGCCCGACGCGACGCGCGCCCTGCTGGCATACGCCTGGCCCGGCAACATTCGCGAACTGAAAAATACGCTCTGGCGTGCCGCGATCCTGTCGGAAGGACAGCCGATCGCTTCCGCCGCGCTGGCCCTGCCAATCGGCACCCCACGGCTGGACACGGGCCGGGTACACGATCTCTCGCTCGCGAGCGCAGAACGCCGCGCCATCAATGCAGCCCTTCTCGCGACCGACGGCAACCGCGCCCAAGCGGCCCAACGACTGGGCATCGCCAGATCGACGCTGCACGAGAAGCTGCGTGCGCGTTCGGACAACCCAACCTTCACGCCTGAGCAGACACGTTGAAAGCGCGGGTTTTGAGTGACCAGCGCTCCACAGGCGGTTCGCACTGAGCCGTTGCACCGCATGACCCTGCTCAACAACTGTCCAGTTTTCGAACGAAAGCGAAACTCCGTCCGATATTCGGACGCCGTCCGCTCGCAAGACAAGCGCAAGTGCTTGCCACGCAACATGTTGTGCGGGACGTGTGACGGCACGATCCTCGCCATGATGCACGTCATGACCAAACATGTGCTGATTGTCGAAGACGAGATTTCCATCCGCGAATCGCTCGTCGAATTGTTCACGTCGGATGACGTGTTGGTGTCCGCCGCGGCGACGCTTGCCGAAGCCAAGTCCCTGTTGTTCGGCGGCCAGCGGATCGACCTCATCGTGACCGACCTTCGGCTGGGCGGCAATCGAGACGGCGGGCTTCAGGTGTTGGCGGCTGCCGGACTCGTGCATCAGGACACGCCCGTGATCGTGCTCACTGCGTACCCGGATGACGACAACCGTCACGCGTCGGACCGTCTGAACGCCGCCTACTTTCTCGAGAAGCCGGTGGACCTGTCGGTGATCTCGAAACTCGCGCGAGAGCACGGTGTGTCGTCTGCATTGTCCCCGGTCGACGAGGCCGCGTAGCACCCGTGGGCAGCCGGCAAAAGACGGATAGATCGTGCGTGGAGGGTCGAGAGGCTCGCTGAGTGAGCCACTTTGCCATTGCTGTATGAGCACATTTCAGCAGCTGATTGCCGCCAGTATCGGCGCACAGGCTTGACAGTGGCGGCGTCTTTCCATGTTCTTGTGGTGCGCGCCGTGTCATGGTCACGAGTTAGCGCGCGAGTACCTCGCAATCCCCACGCATGACCGATTCCCCGGTCGCCTTACTTCGTGCCCACGCGCGGCACGCCCCCTGGAATGCGCGTGGTCTTGCTGCGCATGCCACGGCGCTCGTCGATGCTGCCGGGTTCCGCCCCACGAACACCTCGGCGCGGGCAGCACCGAGTGCGCGCGCGATTCGATTTTATGTCGCCCAGCGTTTGCTCGATCGCCCCGAGGGTGCCGGCACCACCGCCACATATGGCTATCGCCACCTGCTGCAGCTGCTCGCCATCAAGATTCGCCAGCGCGAAGGACAGACGCTCGAGGTAATCAAGAAGGAGCTGGCTGGCATCAGCGGCGAGCAGCTCGAGCGACGCGTTGCGACGGCGCTTGCACCGGCGCTCGCGCACAACGCCGACCTCACGCCACAAAAGGATGATGCCCAGCCCATTGCCGAGTGGCGGCGCGTGCAGGTCGCTGACGGTATAGAGTTGCATGTGAGGACTGATGCTGCTGGCGCGCGCGATGACGCGGTCATTGCCATGCGCGAGGCGATCCGTGCTGCGCTGGGTCGCGCGGACGTCAGGAATTAGGCGTGTTGATTCCCGCCGAGAATCCCCCTGCCGGTGCAGCCCAGCTGAATGCCGGGGGGATGTCGCGTGGCGGTGGCGGTGGCGGCGATCTGGCAGGCACCGCGGCCGCGAAGCGGCGGGCACCGAGTCGGCTCGTGTATCTCGATCGCGCGCTGGAGGCCTTGCCGCTCTTCCGCCTCAGCGACTCGAACGAGGAGGGGGCCATCGCCTTCACGGCGCCGTCAGGCGGACGCTGGCGGGTGTTGCCGGCGCCGGGCGACCGGCTTCCGGGCACGTTCGACCAGGATGTGTACATCGAGTTGCTGTACCGATACCAGGAATCCGGGCGGCCTGCCGATGGGGTACTGACCTTCACGCTGCACGCGTTTCTGCGGGCCATGGGCCGCCGCGTCGATGGGCGCACGTACGAGCAGCTGCGTGGCGCACTGGCACGGCTGGAGCGCACCACGCTGGAGAGTGCCGGCGCCTACTGGGACGCCGCGAACGGCAAGCCGCTGGAAGGTGTCTTCACACTGCTCAGTGCCGCCACCGTCGATCGCCGACGGGCGGCCGATCGTGATCAGCTGTCGCTCTTTCCTGCCGTGACGGCGGCGGAACCCGGGGTGGCGCGCGTGTCGCTCGCCCCGCAGATCCGCAGCAACCTCGACGCCGGCCATGTCACTTCGCTCCGGCTGCTCGGCTATTCCTCGCTGCTCTCGCCGGTCGCGCGCCGCATCTATCGTCTCATTGCCGTGCAGCTTGCCGCCGGTGCTGACGGGCGGTGGCGCGTGTCACTCGACACATTGGCAGAACTGCTTCCACTCACGCAGCGCTATCCCAGCCACATTTTGCGCGTCGTGAAGCCGGCCAGCGAGATGCTGGTCGCGGCCGGCATCGTCCACGCCGCCGAGGAGTCGCAGGACGGACGCTCCTGGTATATGGAGTATCGCTGGACGTGACGAAACGGCACCGCGGCGCGTAGTGCATCCAGTTGGCGGGGACCCCGGAACTTGCCTCCGGTGTTCACATGCCATAGCCGTTCCGATGAACACGGGCCCGTCTCTTTCCTGCTGGAAGGTCTTTCATGTCGCGTATGCGTCGCGCCGTCGTTGGCGCCATTCTCGTCGCTGTGCCCGTCGCGTATGGCGGATTCGTCTGGCAGAGCCGTGGGGCGCGCGATGGTGCCATGCTATTCGATCAGGTGCTGCGCCGCGTGTCCGAGCGGTTCGTGGACACCGTCGACGCGACCGCGTTGTACGAGAAGGCGGCGCGCGGGCTGATCGCGCAGCTCAACGATCCGTACACCACGCTCTATTCGCCCAAGGAGTTTGCGGCGTTCACGCAGGGCACCAACGGCCGGTATGCCGGCGTCGGCATGCAGATCGAGGACATCAAGGGCAACATCACGGTGAATCGCGTGTTCCCGAACACGCCAGCCGCTGGTGCAGGCATCGCCGAAGGTGATCGCATCGTCATGATCGACTCCGCCTCGACGCGTGGCTGGATCGTGGATTCGGTGTCGTCGAAGCTGAAGGGCGAGCCCGGCACGAAGGTGCGCGTGCGCTTTCAGCGACTTGGCGTGCCTGACCCGATCAATGCGGTCTTCACGCGCGCGACCATTCACATCCCGGCGGTGCCATTCGTCACGATGCTGGAAAGCGGCATCGGCTATATCCCGGTGCAGGGTTTCAACGAGACGTCAGCGGCCGAGACCATCCGCGGCATACAGAAGCTGCAGGGCGAAGGCATGAAGTCACTGATCCTGGACCTGCGCGGCAATCCGGGCGGCATCCTCGATGAAGCGTTCGTGATGAGCAATCTCTTCCTGCCCAAAGGCAAGGAGATTCTCAGTTATCGCGGTCGTGCCGACATGAACCAGCAATTCGTCTCGGAGCAGGATCCAATGGTGCCGACGATGCCGTTGGTGGTGCTCGTCGACGACGGGTCCGCGTCCGCATCGGAGATCGTCGCCGGCGCGCTGCAGGATCATGATCGCGCGGTGATCATCGGCACGACCAGCTTCGGCAAGGGACTGGTGCAGTCGGTATTCCGACTGGATGGTGGCTACGCGCTGAAGATGACGACCGCGAAGTGGTTCACGCCGAGTGGCCGTTCCATTCAGCGCCCGCGCAAGTTCGTGAACGGCCGCTTCGTGGAAGAGGAAGCACCGGACTCGATGGAGACCGACAGTGCTCGCCGGGCGCGTCCCGCGTTCCGCAGCGACGCTGGTCGCGTGATCTATGGCGGTGGCGGCATCACGCCTGACGTCTCCGTTCGCCCGGACACGCTGACCTCTCTCGAGCAGAAGGCGGCGCGCCAGATCGCGGGCAAGGTGCAGGAGGCTTACACCACGCTTGCACAGTACGCAGAAGAACTGCGTCCGCAGGTCACATCGCCGGACTTCAAGGTGCTGCCGGCGTGGCGCCAGGAGTATTTCCGCCGGATCACCGCAGCAAAGGTTCCGGTGGATTCGGCCACGTTCTTCGCGGCGCCCAGATATGTCGATCGCCTGATCGCGAACCGTGTCGCGAAAGCCGCGTTCGGCGATTCCACGGTAGCCAGGCGCCAGTTCGCCGAAGACCCGCAGGTTCAGAAGGCCGTCGAGCTGCTGCGCCGCGGCGGCACACAGCGAGACCTGTTCACGAAGATCGGCTCCACCACGGCAGTCGCGCCCACGCGCCGTCCGTAATTGCACGGAGCACCCGCGTTGCTCGGTGCTCGTAAGTTGTCAGGGGGCCGGGCAAGTCTGCCCGGCCCCTTGCTCGTTTTCACCGCTGACCGTCACATGAAGAACGTTCGCTGCATCCCAGCCATCGCCGCCGTCGCGACGCTGACCATCATGGCCGCCTGCGCACCGACGCCGGGCGCCAGCACACCGGCGCCGGTGCCGGGCGTGCGCATCGCTCGCCCCGTCGATCCGACCGAACGCCACCTGTCGAACATTCGTCAGATCACCGATGGTGGCGAGAACGCGGAAGCGTATTTCAGTCGCGATGGGAAGTGGATCACGTTCCAGTCGTCGCGCAACGGTCGCACCTGCGATCAGCAGTACGTGATGCGCACCGATGGCTCGGCGCTGACGCGCGTGTCGAACGGTAAGGGTAAAACCACTTGCGGCTGGTTTCTGCCTGGGGGCGATCGTCTGTTCTTCGGGTCCAGCTACATGCACGACAGTCTCTGCCCGCCCAAGCCCGATCCATCGAAGGGCTACGTGTGGCCGCTGGACAAGTTCGACATGTACACCGTGAATCGTGATGGCACGGACTTGCGCCGTCTCACGCATTACGACGTGTACACGACGGAGGGCGTGCTGTCACCGAACGGAAAATCGATCGTGTTCACGTCGTTGAAAGACGGTGACCTGGAGCTGTACACGATGGACGTAGACGGCGCGAACGTGAAGCGCCTTACCAGTACGCCGGGCTATGATGGCGGCGCGTGGTGGTCACCTGATGGCCGAAAGATCGTCTACCGCGCGCATCATCCGAAGGACACGATCGAGCTGCGGCAGTATCGTGAGTTGCTCGCGCAGGGATTGATCCGGCCGAGCAAGGTGGAGCTGTTCGTGATGAACGCCGATGGCAGCGATAACCGCCAGATCACGAGTCTTGGGGGCGCGAACTTCGGACCGTCGTGGACCCCGGACGGAAAGCGCATCATCTTCTCGTCCAACCACAAGAATCCGCGCAGTGGCAACTTCGACCTCTACCTGGTCGACATGGATGGGAAAAACCTGGAGCAGGTCACCACGAAGCCGGTGTTCGACGGATTCCCGATGTTCAGCCCTGACGGCAAGCAGCTGATCTGGGCATCGAACCGCTTCGACCAGAAAGACACAGAGACGAACTTGTTCATTGCCGACTGGACGCCGTGACACCTCGGGCACGGGCCACGCGCCGTCTGCTGGCACGCTGAGCTGATGCACACCGGCACGAATTGAACGCGCCGCATCTCGACTTCGAGGGCGGCGCGTTCGCGTGATGGCAGTCGTTTTGTGCGCGGAGCGTTTACGTCGTGGCAATCGTTTCGCGCGAGGCGCGCTGCCATCGCGCAGCCCGTTTCGCTAGCATCCTTATCAGAAGTCATCGTCACCCATTCAAGGACGTACCCATGACGTGGATCATTCCGCTGGCCATCCTGATGGTCGTGCTCTTCGTTGCCACGAGTTCGTTCAAGGTCATCGGACAGGCTGAAGTGATGGTCATCGAGCGGCTGGGCCGGTTCAATCGCATCGCGCGCTCCGGCTTCAACGTGCTGATTCCGTTCGTCGAACGGCCGCGGACGATCGACGTGCGGTTTTTCGGGCAGGATGTCTCGGGCGTGAAGAGGGTCACCGCCGGTTCCACGTCGCGCATCGACCTGCGAGAGCAGGTGCTCAACTTCCCGAGCCAGCCGGTGATCACCAAGGACAACGTGACGATCGACATCGATGCCGTGATGTACTATCGCGTCGCCGACCCGCAGAAGGCGACTTACTCGGTGCAGAATCTGCCCTTCGCGCTGGAAACGCTGACGCGTACGGCACTTCGCAACATCGTCGGCGAGATGGAGCTCGACACCACGCTCACCAGCCGCGACGAGATCAACAAGCGGATGCGCGAGACGATCGAGGAAGCATCGATCGGATGGGGCGTGGACGTGACGCGCGTGGAACTGCAGAGCATCGAGCCGCCGCGCGACATCCAGCAGAGCATGGAGCTGCAGATGCGAGCCGAGCGCGAGCGTCGCGCCTCCGTGACGAACGCCGAGGCTACCAAGCGGGCGCAGATTCTCGAGGCGGAGGGGTCGCGCGAGTCGCAGATCCAGAAGGCGCAGGGCGAGCGCGAAGCATCCATTCTGCGGGCGACCGGTCTCGCCGAGGCGCGGCTCGCCATGGCGTCGGCCGAAGCTGAGGCCATCGGTCGCATCGCCGCGGCATTGCCGGAAGGTCAGGTGGCGATGTACTTGTTGGGCCAGAAATATCTGGAGATGCTGCCAGCGCTTGCCGCTGGGAAGGGCAGCACCGTGTTTCTGCCAGCAGAGGCGGCCGGCATGCTGGGCGCACTGGGCGGCATCAAGGAGATGCTGGCGCGAACCAGCGGCGGTTCGAATGCCGAGCCAGCCAGGCAGACGGCGCCAACCGTTCGGTCATCGCTTGCGCGCAATCCGGGTGACGTGCCTCCCGGGTTCGGCAGCTGATGACCGTCATCACGCAGGAGCGCGCGGAGCGTATTGCGCGTGCGCAGGCCTGTCCGCGCTGCAGCGAGTACACCTACAAGCGGCTGAAGCTTCGTGCGGCCGAACCGACCGATCACGTTGCCGGCGCGGCCTGGATTGCCGAACTGATCTGCGGCGTCTGCTCGGCGCACCTGCAGCTCGCGCTCGAAGGCGATGGCGACGTGTTGTTCTTCAACTGAAGTGGCTGGCTGTGCGTCATGCAGTCTGCGTCATGGGGTCAGACACCATGCTCGCGTCATGGGGTCGGAGACCTGCGTACCGTGGACTGGCGGCGTGACTCACGTCGCTCGATCAGGGTGCAGGCGGGTCGCAGCGCAGCACGTCCGGTTGCCGGCTGTCACAAGCAATCTTCTCGTTCATGCCATTGGCGACCGGGCCGCATGCAGTGGAATGCGCGGTGCGCGCCGCCTCCTTCTCGGACTCGCCGCTCGCGCGTGAGCACTGCCGCTGTCCGTTGAAGACGACGCAGACCTCGCAGGTCGCAACTTGCGCAGCCATGGTCTTCTTCCAGAAGATGGCAGCGAGACCTGCGATGAGCAGGATCGTGATGATCGGATTACGGAAGCGCTTCATCGGTGTCAGGACGGTTGCGTAAGCTGCGGGTTCGCGCGGCACTGAGACGATGATACGTCAATTTTGCTGCCTCGACAGGCTGTGCGGTGCGTCGTCATGTTGCGGTGCTGCCGTTGCTGCACATCTTCGCGTTCCCCGCATTCCCACGCCGACCTGCACATGCCTCCGCTGAACCTGCCACAACTTCTCGCCGGCGCCTCCGTTTCTGCCGAACTGCTGGTGCTGGACCGCGTGGAGCGCACGACCGGGGGCGGTGATCCGTTCTGGGTGCTGACGTTCGGCAACTCCAGCGGCTCACTACAGTCAGCACCGGTGTGGAAGGACAACGCTCCCTGGCTGGACGGTGTGGAAAAGGGGCGCGTGGTGCAGGTACTTGGGTTGATCGAGGTCTACACTCGTACCGGTGCCCGGCAGCTGAAAGTCACCGGCCCAGTGCGGGTGCTGCCGACAGGAACCGAACGGATCGACGAGTTCCTGCCACGTGTCGAATACGCGCCCGAGCGGCTCTGGGATGCCCTCGACAAGTTGCGCGCGAGCATCACGACGCCGCGACTCGCCGAGGCCGTGAACCTGTTCTTTGCCGACGACGAATTTCGTGCACGCTTCGAGCGCACGCCAGGCGCGGTGCGCGGACACCATGCCAAGCTGGGCGGACTGCTGCTGCACGTCTGGGAAGTGGCGTCGATCGCGCAGCAGATGGCAAAGACCATGCGGAAGGCGAACGTGGACCTGGTCGTTGCCGGCGCGCTGCTGCACGACATCGGCAAGGTCGAGACGTACACCGTCGACGCGAAAGGCCTGGGGTATGACCCGCGCAATTACCTGATCGGGCATGTGGTCATGGGGTGCCTGATGTTCACGGAGCGTGTCGCGGCGGCGCGAGCAGGAAGCCTGTGCAACCTGAGCGATCAGCAGGTCACCGAGCTGCAGCACATGATTCTGTCACACCACGGCTCGCTGGAGTTCGGAAGCCCGGTGCAGCCCTTGACGATCGAAGCCGAGCTGGTGCACTGGGCCGACGAGTCGAGCGCAAAGGCGGACTCATTTGTGGAGTCGCTTTCCGACAATGAGTTGTTCACTGGGGCAGATGAAGTCTCGTCCCGTAAATCATGGCAGCTCGATCGTCGGCTATGGCGTCGCCCGTTCCGCTGGGACGAATCGTGACCTTGGCGTGCGGCGTGAAACGCTCTCGATCCCTTCGTTGAGCTCGCACATCAATTGTAACGATTTTTTGCGAACTTCCCGGTGTTCTGTGTGCCTGCTGCGGACTCAGCCACGTTTCCATCAGCGCGGACTCGCAATTACGCGCAAACCAAACGGTTATAAACGCCGCCGACATACGCATGAGTTCCTGGCGTTCTGTACCGATACGCGCACGATCATGCACAAACTCGGCAGCGCAGTCAAGATTGTGAATGGCATTACTCGACAGCTTCATGACAGTCACTGCAATTGACGTGACATCATCCCAGCAGAAGAAGTTTGTGCCACGCTTTTGCTTCCTTCGATTGGTTGCGGCGCCAGCGTTGATTCCTGCTTCTCAGAAGGCGATTTAAACGGCATCTACGTTCGTCGCCCGCAAATTCTACCCCTTCCAGAGCACGTTACAGTTTCTCAGCAGCTCGCTGGCACAGGGCGCCCGATCTGCCGAAAGGACCACAACTTGGAGGGTACATGCGTAAGCCACGGCCCGCGTCGTACAACCCTGCACAAGCGCTGAATCTGATTGCCAGCGATCGTACAGGAATTCCACTGGTTTGCCCGTCCTGCGCCTCTGCGCAATTCGAGCGTGAACCTGCTTTGATGCCACCGCCGCCACGCAGTCATGTGACGTTGCGCTGCGAAACATGCGGAAGAGTTGCGCGATACATCGCTGGTGCAGCCTGACAAAGCACCGGGTGGTTTACAACTGATTTGCCTGCTTCACTCACACCGCGGCGTCCGGACACATTCGGACGCCGCGGCTCGTTTCATGCATTCTTGCCACTCTGTGACCCTGCGCACTGACACTTCACCGCTGGTGTGTCGAGGCGCTGCTCGAGGGACTTTTAGTCGCTCGCGCTTCAATGCAAGACCGGCGGGACGCGAGGAACCAACACCATGGCACGGATTCAGGGAGCAGTGAAGTGGTTCAACGATGCGAAGGGCTTTGGTTTCATCGCGCATGAAGGTGGCCCCGATGTGTTCGTGCATTTCAGTGCGATTCAATCCCAAGGCTTCAAGTCCTTGGCTGAAGGCGACAAGGTCGAGTTCGAAATCGTGCAGGGCCAGAAGGGACCGCAAGCCGACGCGGTGACGAAGGCCTAGCCAAGGCAACGCCCAGTATTGGCATGTGCAGCCTGGTGGCACAGGTGAAGGAGAGGGGGGGCATCCCCGGGGTGTCCGGCCCCTCCTCCCTTGTCCTTGCCCCCCCGAGGGGCCCACCCCCCGCCGG
>JACMPK010000190.1 GCA_014377535.1 Gemmatimonadaceae bacterium | reverse complement strand
TCGGCGCGCAGCCGCGCGAGCGTCTCCTCCAGCGCCTTGCGCCACAGTCCGTCGCCGGCAGCACCCAGCCGCAGCACGCGCAGCTGCAGGTCCCCGCCATTGGTGTAGATCGTCATCTGCCCGAAGGCGGTGACCAGCATGCCGTCGGTCGGCTTCGTGGGCGCCCGCTGCACGTCGCCGCGCCACATCACGCAGCGCACGCGAGACTCCGCGTCACGCAGCGAGAAATACCAGTGCCCGTTGCGATGCGACTTGAAGTCGCTGATCTCGCCGCGGACCCACAGCGGCGAGAACGCACCCTCGATCACGTCCTTCGCGGCACGCGTGAGTATCGTGATCGCGAGCGCCGTCTCCGGGGCTTCGCCCGGATACGCTGTCGACGCGGGTTCGTCGAACCAGCCGGCCTGCGTCCCGCTCACGCGACCACGACCCGCGATGCTGCAACGAGGGTGCTTCTGAGCAGCATCGCGATCGTCAGCGGGCCCACGCCACCCGGCACGGGCGTGATCTTGCCGGCAACCTCGCTGACGGTGGTGAAGTCCACGTCGCCTGCGAGCACGTACCCGTTCTTTGCACGCGGCTCGTCGACGCGATTGATGCCGACGTCGATCACCGTCGCACCCGGCTTCACCATGTCAGCCGTCACGAACTTCGCGCGACCGATCGCCGCGATCAGGATGTCGGCGCGTCGTGTGTGCGTGATCAGGTCGCGCGTGCGGCTGTGACAGATCGTCACCGTCGCATCGATACCGGGCTGGATCAGCAGGCTGGCCATCGGCTTGCCCACGATGTTCGACCGGCCGATGATCACGACGTCCGCACCAGCGGTCTTCACTTCGTAGCGCCGCAGCAGCTCCATCACGCCGGCGGGCGTGCACGGCGCGAAGCCGTCCTTCTCGCCGATGATCAGCTTGCCGGCGTTGATCGGATGGAATCCATCGACATCCTTCGCCGGATCGATGCGACGGATCACTTCATCGGCGTTGCACTGCACCGGCAACGGCATCTGCACCAGCATCCCGTGAATTGCCGGGTCGGCGTTCAGCTGATCGACGACGGCGAGCAGCTCGCCCTGCGTGGTCGTCACCGGCATCCGGATCGTGACGGAATGCATGCCAGCCTCTTCGCAGGCGCGCCCCTTGTTACGCACGTAGACGGAGCTGGCCGCATCCTCACCGACCAGCACGACCGCGAGGCCGGGTATCACGCCACGCGCCTTCTGCACCAGCACGTCTCGGGCGACCTCGTCCCGGATCGTGCGCGCGACCGCAACGCCGTCCAATAACTCAGCGGGCATAGTCCACCGTGCGGGTCTCGCGAATGGCCACGACACGGATCTGGCCAGGATACTGAAGCTCGGCCTCGATGCGTCGCGCGATCTCCTCGGTCAAGGTCTGCATGCGGACATCGTCCACCTGGTCAGGCGTCACGATCACGCGAACCTCTCGACCCGCCTGAATCGCGAAGACCCGCTCGACTCCACGGTAGCTCGACGCAATCTTCTCGATGCCTTCGAGACGCTTGACGTAGGTCTCGAAGGCCTCGCGACGCGCGCCGGGACGTGAACCGCTGATCGCGTCAGCAGCCTGCACGAGCACGCTCATCTCGGTCTCGTGCGGCACATCGTCGTGATGGGCCGCAATGGCATTCACGACCATCGGATTCTCGCCGTAACGGGTGGCGACTTCCACGCCGAGCTGGACGTGCGTGCCCTCATGCTCGTGCGTCAGCACCTTGCCGATGTCGTGCAGCAGCGCCGCGCGCTTGGTCATGACGACGTCCAGTCCGAGCTCGGCCGCCATGATGCCGGCCAGCCACGCCACTTCGACCGAGTGCGACAGAATGTTCTGCCCGTAACTGGTTCGCCACTTCATTCGGCCGATAAGCTTGATGATCTCGGGGTGCAGTCCGGCGACCCCTGCCTCATAGGCCGCCGTTTCGCCGGTTTCGATGATTGCGACCTCGACCTCCTTCTTCGACTTGGCGACGACTTCCTCGATGCGGCCGGGATGGATGCGGCCGTCGGCCACGAGCTTCTCCAGCGCCAGCCGGCCCACCTCGCGCCGAACCGGATCGAAGCAGCTGACGACGACCGTGTCCGGCGTGTCGTCGATGATCACGTCCACACCAGTCGCGAGCTCGAAGGCGCGAATGTTCCGGCCCTCGCGCCCGATGATGCGCCCCTTCATCTCGTCGTTCGGCAGCGACACGGCCGACACGGTGGTTTCGGCTGTGTGCTCGGCCGCGATACGCTGGATGGCGAGCGCCACGATTTTCTTCGCCTCACGATCGGCGTTCCGGCGGGCAGACTCGCGGATTTCGCGCAGGCGGTTCGCAGCGTCAGCATGCGCCTCCTCCTCGAGACGGCGGATGAGCTCGAGCTTGGCTTCTGCTGCGGTAAGGCCTGCGAGGCTCTCGAGACGCGTCCGCTCACTCGCGAGCAGCTGCTCGAGCTCGGACTGGCGGTCGGCAACCTGCTTCTCGCGCCGCCCCATTTCGCTGGCGCGTTTGCCCAGCTCGCGATCCCGCAACTCCACCGCCTCGCCACGTCGCTCCAGACCGGTCTCGCGCTCGACGAGCTTCCGCTCCTCCGACGTCAACTCATCGCGACGGCGGCGGGCTTCGATCTCCCACGACTCGCGCTGTTTCAACACTTCTTCCTTTCCCGACAGGACGGCGCCCTTGCGCAGCGACTCCGCCTCGCGCTCCCCCTCCCCGATCAGCCGACGACGTTCGTCCTCAGCGGTACTGCGTGCAGCCTGCTGACGGGACAACTCGGCGCTGATGCCCTGACGGCGGCCCAGCACGAACGACAAACCGGCCGCGACGAGCGCGAACGCGCCCAGTGCGGCCGAGAGAAATGTCTGCGACACGATCTATATCTCCAGCGCGGACGAGCCGCGGTCTTTGGGAGTCCCGGCGATGCCGCACAGCAGGATCGGCTCCGGTGAATCGGCGGTGTCGTGCCACAGGCCTTCCGGCGTGCGGTGAACACGGCTAACCCATGCGGGGACACACACCTACGTGCGCATCGGGTGACATGCGCAAGGTACCGGGCCGATCAGCGACAGGCAACAGAACTGCGGCCGCGTGGCCTACCGACCAATCGCGCGCTTGGCAGGCGGCAGCATGCGTCGGATCTCCTCCATCGTCTGTTCCAGCTTTTCGGTGCCCTGGTCCGCGTCACTGCGAGCGCGGAACAGCTCGTCTGCGATCTGCAGGGCTGCCAGAATTGCCGCCTTGCCCACATCCACCAGTGGCGACTGCTCCTGAATACGCCGGATCGACTCGTCGACATGCCGCGCAACGGACAGCGAATGTTCAGCCGGCTGCTCGGAGCGGATCGTGACCTCCTCGCCGGCGACGGTCACCTTGACCGGGTTGAGCTCCGTCATCGGCCGTCTCCGGCGCTGTTCTCGGTCTGCTGACGGGTGAAGCGAACGCGCTCCAGCAGCCCCTCGGTCCGCTCGGTCACCTGTTCGATCCGGGTGACGAGGGCTGCGTTCTCCGTCTCCAGTTCCGCGACTCGCCGGGTGAGGTCCACCAGCTCCGATCCGCCCGCGGCCTCGAGCTCCTTCACGCGCGACTCTGCCTTCAGTGCACGCTGCCGGAACGTTCCCAACTCCTCGCCAAGCGCCTGAACGAGTGCGGCAATTTCCACTGCCGCGTCGACGACGATCCCTCGCTGGTCAGCCACGGACGGTTACCCCCAGTTCACGCTGCAGTGCAGAGACGAGCTTGCCCCGTCGTCCTTCCAGCTCCTTGTCACGCAGCGTGCGCTCAGGATGCCGGAATTGCAGGCGCCACCCGACGCTGCGCTTTCCCTCCGGCAGGTGCTCGCCACGGTACTCGTCGAACACCTGCAGCAACTCCAGCAGTTCTCCACTTTCCCGCCGCAGCACCACTTCCACGTCAGCGGCACGGACTTCGGCCGGCAGCACGAGCGCGAGATCGAATCCGGCAGCCGGCATTGCAGGTATCGGCCGGTACAGCACGTGTGGCACGTGGGGTGGTGTGCCGGTCACTGCAAGATGCGCGTGTGTACCCGCCGGTGCGACGTCGACCGACGGCATGACGCCCAGATCGAGCTCGACACCAAAGGCGTCGGCGGCCCACACCGGCTTGTCCATAACGACGCGTTGCACCACGCCGACAACGCGCCCGTGGGCCGTCACGCGCCAGAGCAGCGGCGCGTCCGCTGGCACCAGCGCGATCGACGCGTCAGGAAACGCCGCACGGGCGAGGTCGATGGCCAGCGATTTCGCGTCCCACGCGTCGAACACCGGAGGATCAGGCTCGGTGAAATGGGCCGGTCGACGCTTACCCAGCAACATGGCGGCAACATGCACTTCCTCACGAGGCAACCGGCCGTCGGACGGCAGGAACACATGCCCGACTTCGAAGAGCCGGACGTCGCCTTCCATGCGATTCAGGTTGTACTCGGCACGACGCGCCAGCGTATCCAGAATCGACGCGCGCAGGAAGGGCTCATCGTCAGCGAGCGGATTCTGCAGCCGCATCCCCGACGTGCTGTTCTTCGTGAACGGCATGGGACGCGTCTCGTACAGCCCCCGACCCACGAGCAGCTCGCGCACGCGCAACTCGGTGAGGTGCATGGGGTGATCGCGCACAGTGCCGGGCCGGAAGGCACGCAGCTCGTCGCTCACCATGTCGAAGCCGCGCATGCGCACGATTTCCTCGATCACGTCCACCTCGATCAGCAGATCCTGACGCCATGAGGGAGGCGTGACCTGGAGTTGATCGTCCGAGATGACGTCGACTGCGCAGCCAAGCGCGCGAAGGATGTGCACGATTTCGTCGACCGGCACGGGATCGCCGAGCAGCTTCGTGACGCGAGACGGTCGCAGCTTGACCGAGCCGCGCGGGTCCGCCGGCGTGCCGACATCGAGACGCGCCGTCACCGTGCCACCGGCAACCTGCGTGATCAGGGCCGCACACTGCAGCGCAGCATCCGGCATGGCCGCCGCGTCCACACCGCGCTCGTAGCGGTAGCTGGCATCGGTGCTCAGTCCCATCACGCGCCGCACATGTCGCACGAAGCGTGGCTCAAAACACGCCACCTCGAGCAGGAGGTCCGTCGTGGCGTCAGTCACTTCGCTGTCACGCCCTCCCATCACGCCGGCGAGTGCAACCGGCCGCGCCGCATCACAGATCACGGTGGTGCCCGCGGCGATCGTGCGTTCCGCGCCGTCGAGCGTGACGAGTGTCTCGCCGTCACGCGTCTTGCGCACGACGATCGTCTGATCGGCGAGTCGTGACAGGTCGAATGCATGCACCGGCTGACCGAGGCCGAGCAGGATGTAGTTCGTCGCATCGACGACATTATTGATCGATCGTGATCCCGCCGACTCGAGTCGCTCGCGCAGCCAGTCCGGGCTTGGGCCAACGGTCACGCCGCGAATCACGAGTGCCAGGTAGCGCGGGCAGCTCGTCGTGTCGTCGATGTGCACGGTCACACCATCAGTCGTCGCATGTGTCGCACCATGCGTGACCGGCGTCGCTGCCACCGTGTCACGCGACGCGGCGGACAGGTCACCCGACGCCAGCGGCACGCCGAGCAACGCGCTGACTTCTCGCGCCATGCCGCGGTGCGACAGCAGATCAGGACGATTCGGCAGCACGTCGAGGTTGAGCTGCGAGTCACCGACTTCGCCGAGCACCTGCAGGATCGGCGTGCCCGGTGCTGCGTCCGTCGTCAGCGCGAGGATGCCATCATGGTCACCGCTCAACTTCAGCTCGCGTGACGAGCAGAGCATGCCATTGGACGTCTGGCCGCGGATCTTGCGCTTTTCGATCTTCAGACCGTCAGGCATCGTGGAACCGGTCCGCGCGAACGGGTACTTCACGCCGGCGGTGACGTTGGGTGCGCCGCAGACCACGTCCAGCAGCGTGCCGCTGCCATCATCCACCTTCGTGATCGACAGGTGATCGGAGTCCGGATGCGGCGCCTGTTCCACCACGAGACCCACCACGATGTGGGCAATGTCGTTGCGCAACGATTCGAGCCCGTCGAGCGTGACCGTGTGGTCATTGAGCAGTTCACCGATGGCGTGCGCGGCTTTGTCGTGCGGCGCGAAACTGCGTAGCCAGGCGTGCGAAACGATCATTGGGCGAACTGCTCCAGGAAGCGGACATCCGAGTCATACAGCAGCCGGATGTCCGGCAGCTTGTGGCGTGACATTGCGATGCGGGCGGGGCCCATGCCGAAGGCCCATCCACTGTATTTCTCGCTGTCGATTCCTGCGGCGTCGAGCACGTTGGGATGCACCATGCCGCAGCCCAGGATCTCGACCCATCGCGTGCCCTTGCCGTCGTTGAGATCGACCTCCACATCCATCTCGGCGCCAGGTTCGACGAACGGGAAGAAGCTCGGACGGAGGCGCACCCTGGCCGCGTCAGAGTAAAAGCGGCGCACGAACTCGCTCAATGTCGCCTTCAGGTCCACAAAGCTCACGCCTTCATCGATGCAGAGGCCCTCGATCTGCATGAAGCTCGGCGCATGGGTCGCATCGAAGAAGTCGCGCCGATAGACGTTGCCCGGGCAGAGGATGCGGATGGGCGGCGTGTGCGACTGCAGTGTGCGGACCTGCACGGGTGACGTGTGCGTGCGCAGCAGTGTGTCGTCACTCAGGTACAGCGTATCGTGCGCTTCCATCGCCGGATGATCGGGCGGAAAGTTGAGTGCGCCGAAATTGTACCACTCCGTTTCCGCCTCGGGGCCGAGCGCGATGGTGAAGCCCAGCTCGCGGAAGATGCCGGAGATTTCGTCGATGACGAGCGAGACCGGGTGCACGGCTCCCTTCCAGGCATCGCGACCTGGCATCGTGAGGTCATCGGGGCGCGACGCGTCCGGTGCCGGCGCGAGCGCCGCTTCAGCGGACGTCAGCGTCAGCTCCAGCGTCTGCTTGGTCGCGTTGACGGCGGCGCCAGCGGCGCGGCGATCCTCGGCCGGCAGGCTGCCCAGCATCGCCATCAGGGAGGTGAGCTGTCCCTGCTTGCGACCCAGCAGCCCAACGCGAGCATGATCGAGCGCGTCGCGTGTGACGGCGGCACGTATGAGCGCTGTGCCATCGCGCGCGATGGCGTCGGCGCGCGTCAGGAATTCAGCGAGGGTGGTCACGTTCGGCCGGGTCGGGAGTGGTAATGTCCAGCACGCAAACGGCGGCAGCGGACGCGAGCGTCACACTGCCGCCGCACGAAGCAAGCGGATCAGGGAGCCGGGAGCAAACCCGGCCGGCCATCACGCAGGCGTCAACGCAGCGCGAACCTGTTCGGCGATGGCGGCAAAGGCCGCCGGATCGTTGACGGCGAGCTCGGAAAGGATCTTGCGATCGATCTCGATGCCCGATTTCTCCAGGCCACTGATGAAGACGCTGTACGACATGTCGTGCTGACGGGCCGCCGCGTTGATGCGCATGATCCAGAGGCGACGGAATTCGCGCTTCTTGTTCTTGCGATCACGGTAGGCGTAGCGCCAGCCGCGCTCGACCGTTTCCTTCGCGGCCTTCCACGTCTTGCTGCGCGCGCCAAATGCGCCGCGCGCGGCCTTCATGATCTGCTTTTTCCGCTTCAGGCGGACCGGATTACTGCGTACGCGAGGCATCTCGGTCTCCCCTTAAGCCTGGATGAGACGACGCATGCGCTTCGCCTCCCCGGTGGTTTCAATGATCGTACCCTTCCGCAAATTGCGCTTCCGCTTCTGCGACTTCTTGGTCAGGATGTGGCTCTTGTACGCCTTGCGGCGCTTCACCTTTCCCGTCCCTGTGACGGAGAAGCGCTTTGCAGCGCCGGTGTGGGTCTTCATCTTCGGCATGGGTCTCCCTTCGTGCCTATCGTGGCGCCAGAATCATCGTGAGCGCCTTGCCTTCCAGCTTGGCGTCCGTCTCGACTTTGGCGATATCGGTGAGTTGCTGGGCCACGCGGTCGACGACGGCTTTCCCCAGCTCGGGATGTGCGATCTGTCGGCCACGGAACATCAGCGTGACCTTCACCTTGTTGCCTTCTTCCAGGAACCGGCGAGCGTGGCGCGTCTTCGTCTCGAAGTCGTGCTCCTCGATCCCCGGTCGGTACTTCACTTCCTTCAACAGGATCACGTGTTGCTTTTTCTTCGCAACACGAGCCTGCTTGGCCATTTCAAACTTGTACTTGCCATAGTCCATGATGCGGACGACGGGCGGGCGCGCGAGTGGAGCCACCTCGACCAGATCGAGGCCCTGTTCGACTGCTGATGCCAGAGCCGCATCGACTTCCATGATGCCGAGCTGGGCGCCGTCTGGGGCGATGACGCGAACCGGGGAGATACGAATCTGCCGGTTGACGCGCACTCGCTTGGTCGGATCCTGGATAGGACGTGCTCCGGAACGGGAAAACAAAAAACGGCGGAATCTTCAGAGATGAAGACCACGCCGCGAGGCCCACCCGAGGGGGTGTGCCCGTTGCATTGGACTCCAGCAGCACACCTCGCAAGGCGAGGGCCGAAGGGTGGACGCCCACTGCCGTGGACATCACTTGCCGAGTTCAGACTTGGACAAGCTACGGCTGTCGGCACCTCGGGTCAATGGCCGCAGGAGTCGCCCACCGAGAACGGCGGACGACCCCGTGGACCACGGCGCCGGCAATCATGCACGAATCCTGAGACGCCCATGGAGCGACCACAAACCAACCACGGCCCGGCTTGGCGCCGATCACGTTTTGACGAAGAACCGGCCATCGGTCCACGTCATTCACGCTCACTGTGTCGCTGGCACGGATATCAGGAGCGCGAGTAACGCCTTGGCTGCCGGTTCGGAGGATGCCGGGTTCTGTCCCGTCACAAGCAGGCCGTCCGTTACGACATATGGCTGCCAGTTCGCCACCTTTTCGTAGGCGCCGCCAAGTCGCGTCAGCTCGTCCTCGAGCAGGAATGGCACATGTGCCGTGTGCCCCACCGCCGCTTCCTCCTCATTCGTGAAGCCTGCGACACGACGCCCGCGCACGAGCGGCGAGCCATCGACCTGCACGCGGGTCAGCACCGCCGGCGCATGGCAGACCGCGGCGACGGGCTTGCCAGTCGTGAAGAACTCCTCGATCAGCGCAATCGATGTCGCATCATTCGTCAGGTCCCACATCGGGCCATGCCCGCCGGGATAAAAGACCGCGTCGAATTCGGATGCCGACACATCCGAGAGGCGCTCCGTGGCGGCGAGCACCTCCTGCGCGTCCTCGTCCTCAGCCAGCCGCGCCGTGAACTCGGTGAGCGCCTCAGGTGAGGTGCTCGCCGGATCGACAGGCGGGCGACCGCCGCGCGCTGAGGCGACGGTGATTGTCGCACCGGCATCGAGGAAGGTGTAGTATGGCGCCGCGAACTCCTCCAGCCAGTAACCGGTCTTGATTCCGCTGTCGCCGAGCTGGTCGTGTGACGTGAGTACCATCAGGATCCGCGGGGCACCGTGCCCTTCATGGCCGGTCATTTCGGCACCGCATGTGATTCGACGAACCAGACATCCTCATCGATGCCGCGCACGATCTCGGTCATGAGGTCAGCGCTCGCCTTGTCGCCGGCTTCATCAAGCGGATCGATCACTTCACGGGCCGACTGACCGAATGCTGCGAGCGTCGCACCCACAGCGAACACATGATCCGCGACATCAGCGATCCCGAGCGGGTACGGCACGAGAAACGAGCGTTCGACAACGACTGTCAGCGTGCCCTGCGCAGTGCCGCCAAGCGCACCGGCACGCTCGGCCAGCATGTCGGAATACTTCTCCACGTTCTCCGACACACGATCGAACAGCTTGTGGATCGCCATGAAGCCGGGACCGCGCACATTCCAATGTGCCTGCTTCATCTGCGAGTGCAAATCGATCGCCGCTGCGAGATGATGATTCAGCACCTCGATGGATTGCGCGCGCACCTCCTCGGGCAGGGTGTTGTGCGTGTGCGTAGCGTGCTTCGTCGTCGCCATGAGCCAGTACTCTCCGGTTGAAATGACAGACGCTTCGTTGTGCCACCTGTCGCCATGACCGACGTGGTCGCGTGGCGAAGGCACTCGGTGCTGTCGGGTCTTGCGATTCAGTGCACACATCGCGCCACTTCGCGACACGGAGCCAGCGTGATGCCGCGGGGCGGGCGCGGTATGCATGGACACCGGCGCCAACGCACAGGTCTGGCGCAGCATGTCGACACCGGTCATCATGCACTAACGCGAGTCCCGCTGTCGAGACCGCCCGACCATCGAACCAGAGAGACATCCGCACGTGTCTGCCGCAATCGACTTCGGGATCAGCAACACCGACGCTGTCGCAATGGTGGACGGTGAGATGCGGCGCTGGACACGCGCCACGGTGGGTCGTCCGACGCATGAAAGTGTGCGCGACATCCTTGAAGCCGGAGGCGTGAAGCTCGAGGCCCTCGCGTCTCTGGCCGTCACCGGCGGTCAGCACAGCACGCTGCCGACGCGACTCGGCGCGACGACCGTGGTCGGCGTTCCGGAAATTTTCGCGATCGGACGCGGCGGGCAAGCGCTCGGCATTCCTGAGGGTGATGATCCTGCATCACCGACACTGGTGGTGAGCGCGGGATCGGGGACAGCGGTGATCTCGGCACGCGGTGCCACGTACACGCATGTGACCGGCACCGGCGTCGGTGGCGGCACGCTACTGGGGCTCGGACGACTCCTGCTCGGCACCAACGATGCTTGCGACATCGATGCAATGGCGTGGCGTGGTGATGCGAACGGCGTGGACCTCGCCCTGCGCGATGTCGTGAGCGGCCCGATCGGCGCGCTGCCCCCCGACGCGACGGCCGTGAACTTCGGCAGGCTCGCGCGACAGGAGACGTTCGCACAGCCCGACGATCTTGCCGCAGCGCTCATGACGCTGGTCGGTCAGGTCATCGCCGTCACCGCCATCAATGCTGCGCGCGCGCAGCAGATCGAACGGATCGTGGTGACAGGCCACATGGCGGACATGCCCAGTTTTCGACGCGTGATCGACCGTGTCGGCCAGTATTACGGCATGGAGCTTCTGCTGCCCGCACATGCGGGCTTCGGCACCGCACTCGGTGCGATGCTGCACTGCACGAGCGTCGCGGCATAGGGTGCTCGCGTTCTGCTGACGACTGGACAGAGCGCGCCACGCGCGCCTGCTTCGTGTTCTGCAATCACTCTGACATCACCGACCGGCATATGCCTTCGACGACATCCCGCACGTTCCTGCTGCCGTTCCTGATCCTCGCGCTGACCGTCGCCACGAGCCAAGCGAAAGCGCAGAACGCCTCGACAGTTGACCCTCTTGCGGCCCTGCGATTCCGCTCCATCGGTCCGGCGAACATGAGCGGCCGCTTCACCGATGTGGCCGTGAACGAGGCCAATTCATACGAGTTCTACGCCGCCGCGGCAACGGGCGGGCTGTGGAAGACGACCGACAACGGCGTGACATGGAAAGCGGTGTTCGAGAACCAGATGGTGAACTCGATCGGCTCGATCACCGTGGACCAGCGTAATCCGCAAACCGTCTGGATCGGCACCGGCGAGGCGACCAATCGCCAGAGTTCGGGCTGGGGCGACGGCGTGTACAAGTCCACCGATGGTGGTGCGACCTGGGCGAACATGGGCCTTCGCACCACGGCGCGCATCGCGCGGATCGTGGTCGATCCATCGAACTCGGACGTGATCTACGTGGCGTCGCCAGGACATTTGTGGGGGCCGAACAGCGAACGTGGCCTGTTCAAGAGCGCGGATGGTGGTCACACGTGGACGGCGGTGCTGTCACGTGACGAGAACACCGGCGCCGTGGATGTGGCGATCGATCCGACGGATTCTCGCATCGTGTATGCGGCGCTCTACCAGCACCGGCGCACGCCGTTCGGCTACGTCGGTGGCGGCGCGGGCAGCGGCTTGTACAAGTCCACCGATGCGGGCGCCACCTGGACGCTGCTCACGAAGGGCCTGCCCGACGGCACGCTCGGACGAATCTCGATCTCGATCTACGCGAAGGATCCGCGTGTCGTGTATGTCAGCGTCGAGCAGGGGCTCCGCTACACGTCAAGCATCTCGTACGCCAAGCGACTGGGCGGCGTGTATCGCTCCGACGACAAGGGTGCGAGCTGGCGTTTCATGAGCGACTGGAATCCGCGTCCCGCGTATTCGAGCCAGTTGCGCGTGGATCCGAACGACCAGAGCCGGTTGTACGCCATGCAGTGGTCCGTCAGCGACGACAGCGGTCGGACGTGGCGCGAACCGCGACAGTCACTGCATGGTGACGATCGCATGGTGTGGGTGGACCCGCGCGACTCGCGGCACCTGATCAAGGCCGACGATGGCGGCATCGGCATTTCGTATGATCGCGGGGTGAAGTGGCTCTACGTTGCCTCGCTGCCGATGTCGCAGCCCTACCACGTGAGCGTCAGCACCACATCGCCGTATTTCATCTGTACCGGCTTGCAGGACAATGGCAGCTGGTGCGGCCCAGGCAGCACCTACACCACGTCAGGCCCGCTGAATGACGACTGGTACCGCGTCGGCGGCGGCGACGGATTCAACAACGTGATCGACACCACCGACAACACGACGCTGTACAGCAGTTCGCAATATCTCGGATTGAGCCGCGTGAACCTGAGGACGTTGGAGTCGGTAGTCATCCGGCCGGCACCGAAGGAAGGTGAAGGTCCGAAGCTTGGCAACTGGGGTGCGCCGGAGCCGCGCGTCGGCCGCAAGATCATGCCCGCCGGCTGGAACTCACCGCTCATCATCTCGGCACATGACCGCAACGTGATCTACGCCGGCATGCGCGAGGTGTGGAAATCGCTGGATCGCGGCAACACGTGGACATCGCTTGGCGACCTCACCACGCGCGTGGATCGCCGCAGCATGGCCATTATGGGACAGATGCCAACCGACACGACGCTGTCGCTGGACGACGGCGTGTCGTACTTCCCCAGCACCACGTCGATCAGCGAGTCACCGGTTCGCGCCGGTGTGCTGTACGCGGGCACCGATGACGGCAACCTGCAAGTGTCGCAGGACGCGGGACGCCGCTGGACGAACGTGCGCGTGAACGTGCCCGGCGTGCCAGATCGCACCTGGGTCGCACAGGTCGAGGCCTCACGCGCGTCGGCGGGCACGGTGTACGCCGCATTTGACGGGCACCAGAACGACGACTTCACGAACTACCTGTTCCGCAGCGCCGATTTCGGTGTCACGTGGACGCCGATCACCGCGACGCTGCCGGCGGGCATCGTGATCCATGTGATCCGCGAAGATCCGCGGAATGCTCGCGTGCTCTATCTCGGGACCGAGCAGGGGTTGTTCGTCTCGACCGATGCCGGGACGACCTGGCGCGAACTGCGCGGATTGCCGCGCCTGCCGATTGCAGATCTGGTGGTACAGGGCCGCGACAACGACATGGTCGTGGCGACGCATGCGCGCGGCATCTACATCCTGGACAACCTGAACGCGCTGCAGGAGCTCACGCCTGCGGTGCAGCAGTCGGCCGCGCGACTGTTCACCGTGCAGCCAGCCGAGATGCGCCGCCTGGCCAGTATCAAGGCGCATGCTGGCGACATGGTCTTCCGTGGTGAAAACCCGCCGAACGGCGCGATCATCGATTACTGGTTGGGCGGCGACTCGTTGGGCGACTCGCTCGGCCTGACCATTCACGATGCACGCGGCGGCGAGATCGCGAACGTGAAGCCGACGCGCGTCACTGGCGTGAACCGTGTCGTGTGGAACCTGCGGCTGCCATCGCTGCCGGGCGCACCTGCTTCGGCTGACGACGACGGGGACTCACCGCGTGGCGCACCGGTCGGCCGCTTCGTGGCACCTGGCCGCTACACCGTGCGCCTGCGTGTCGGCGCAGCGACGTTCGACCAGCCCCTCGTGGTTCGCGACGATCCGCGGGTCACGCTCACCGCCGCAGCACGTGCGCAATGGCATCGCGCCACCGACTCCATCGCACATGTCTATCGTGGCGTGGTGACGCTGGGTGCGGATGCGGCGCGCTCGTCGGACGAGGAGCTGCGCAAGACGATCCGCGACCTGCAGGATCGCGTCGGTTCGCTGTACGGCACCGTGCTGCGCGGTGGCGGTGCACCGACGGCTGACCAGCGCAAGCAGATGGCGTACTTCCCGACGGTCCTGGCCGACTTGCGAAGCAAGCTGGCGCGCTGACGTCCACGGCAGCACCGGCGGACCACTGGCCCTTCTGACGGCGGGGCGGACGATCAGGTGATCGTCCGCCCCGTCCTGCACATCCGATACGCCGCGGCTCAGCGGTCCCTGTACGCGTACCCCTTGGCATCCGGCGTCACGCCGCCCCAGGCATGGAACGCGTCATGCTCGAAGATCATCAGCCAGTTTCCGTCTGCCGCATCACGCAGCAGTGCGCGCTTGCTCTCCAGCGTGCGCAGCGGCTCCACGTCGTACCCCATGATCCACGCCAGCGGCACGTGACTGGTGGTCGGCATCACATCGCCGAGGAAGCAGGCGCGCTCGGTGCCGCCGTCGATCAGGAGACTCATGTGATGCGGCACGTGACCCGGGGTCGTGCGCGCCGTGATGCCTTTCACGATCTCGACGTCACCATCGATCAGCTGCAGCTGGCCCGACTCCTTGAGCGGCACGAAGTTCGGCGGGAAGTAGCTCGCGGCCGTGCGTTCGTTCGTGTGCGTCGCCCACGCGTACTCGCCAGCCTGCGTGACGTAGGTCGCGTTTGCGAAAGTGGGCACCACCTGACCGTCTGCATTGCGCCGCGTGTTGCCGCCGGCATGATCGAAGTGCAGGTGCGTGTTGATCACCACCCTGACATCCTCCGGTGTGAAGCCGGCGGCGCGGATGCCGGCTTCCAGCGCCGTCTCGTCAGCACGCTGCTCCGGCACGTCGGCCTTCAGCTCCATGCCGTAGATGTCGATGAACTTCTGGTCCTCCTTGTTGCCGGCACCCGTGTCGATCAGCACCAGTCCATCCGCATGCTCGAGCAGCAGGCAGCGCATCCCCATCTGGATGCGGTTCCGTTCATCCGCCTCGATCTTCCGCTGCCAGAGCACCTTCGGCACGACGCCGAACATGGCGCCTCCATCCAGCCGCTGGCCACCGGCCTGGATCGCGTGGATGCGCAGCGAGCCAAGCTCGCGGGTCTGCAGCAGCGGCGTGGGAAATGTCATGTGCGTGGACAGTGTGGGTCAGGCACCATCACCGGCGTGCTTCACCGGTGCGGGAACGGCGGATCGCTTCCGTCGGCCGGCGACCGACGTACCGGCACGCTGGAACGCGTCGAGCGCGCCCCACGTCGTGATGTCACGCGCCGCGGCATCGCGCAGCAGCGCGATGAGCACCTTGGCCGTCGCGATGGCATCGCCCGCCGCGCGATGGCGCACATGCGGCGGGATGTCGACCGCATAGTAATTCGCGACAGAGTCGAGATTCCTGCGCGGCAGCTGCGGCAGCACCTTGCGTGCAAGGCGGACGGTGCAGAGCGTGGTGCCGTCCAGCGCGTGGCCCGTGCCGCGAAAGACCTCATGCGACACGAAGCGCCAGTCGAACGACGCGTTGTGTGCGACGAAGATGTGCCCCTCCAGCCGGTCGGTCACCTCACGCGCGATGCTCGCGAACAGCGGCTTCTCGCGCACCATCTCGGACGTGATCCGCGTGATCTGCGTGATCATCGGCGGAATCGCGCACTCGGGATTCACGAGTGTCTCGTACACATCCACGATCTGCCCGTCATGCACGCGCACGATCGCGATCTCCGTGATGCGGTCGCCATGCCCAGGCCGCCCGCCGGTGGTCTCGACATCCACCACCGCGAATCGCAGCGACGAGATCGGAAGCTCCGCCGCCGCATCACGAAGCATGCCGGCTGACGGCAATGCCACCCTCGCATCCGGCGCGACATCAGCCGCACGCGCCACAGGACGCGCGACGACCTGCGCGGCAATCACGCGCCAGCGCCCGTCGGGTCCCTGTCGCACATCGGGGCGGTGCCCGAGGATGGCGCGCGCCAGGCTTTCGGCCAGCGCACGACTCACGCCGATGGCCTGGCAGACCTGCGCGACCAACTCCGGTGAATTGAGTGGCCCACGCGCAACCAGCGCCACCGCGGCCTCCGTCAGCGACGACTCGGCCGGCGTGAGGCGCGCACCCAGCGATGCGATCAGCGATTCAGAGTTCATCACGCAACAGCGGCATCGTCATGCAGCGGGGGCCACCGCCACCTCGCACCAGTTCACTGCCCTCGAACGTGATGACGGCGCGATCACGATCGCTGAGCTTCGCTTCGCCACCGAGGAAGTCCATCGAGGCGATCACGCGGAAGCCCGCCGACTCCAGCGATCGGAGGGTCGCCTCGTTGCGTGAGTAACTCGCGATCACGCCCGGGCGCAGCGCGACGAAATTGCAGCCGCTCGCCCACTGTTCGCGTTCCTGCAGGATGCGCCGCTCGCCGCCGCAGTTGATCGGCGTCATGGGCAACCCGCACGCCTTCAGTGCCGCAAAGACGTTCGGCTGCTCGCCCACCACGTCGCTGCCCTTGCGCCACAGCAGCACTGGCAGGCGCTCCGTGCCCACGAAGTACGGCGGATACACCACACAGTGCTCGCGATCGACCTGCGTGAACACCATGTCGAGATGGATCGCGGTGTTCTCGCCCGGCATCACCACGACGATGATGTTGCGGATGGCCGTGTCGGCGAAGAAGAGCGATGCCAGGTGATCGATTGCGGCAGGGCTCGAGCGCTCGCTGGAGCCGATCATCACCGTGTCGGCGCTGACGGGATGCACGTCCCCGCCTTCGAGGGTGTGGTTGAAGCGTCGTTCGCTCGCACCGTCATACAGGATGCCGGCGTTGGTGAGCAACGGGTTGTAGGTGAAGAGCACCTTCATGATCAGCTCCTCGACCCAGCGTACGCCGTATCGCATGGAGCCCACCAGCACATGCTGCCCCACCATCATGGCCGAGTCGCGCGTGAAGAACAGGTTCGGCAGCGGCGGCAGCGAATAGCTCGATTCGTTGAGATGACGCGCCAACGGTCCCGGTGCCTCCTCGCGCCCCTCGATGAGCATCGTCACCAGCTGCGACGCGTTCATCTCCTCGATGTCCCTCGCCAGCGGCTGCGACGGCGTGACATCCATCACCTCGCGCAGGAGGAGCTCGCGCGCCTCGGGGATACCCATGGTTGCCGTGAGCAGGTCGCTGACGTGATGCACGGTCGCAAACCGTTCGAGGATCGCCACGAAGCGGCGATGCTCCCGCTGGGCGATCTCGACGTCGATGATGTCGTCATACAGGTAGTCTTCGCGGTTGCTGGGCGTGACCGCCAGCAATTCTGGACCAGGCGTATGGACGAGGACGGATCGGAGCGAGCCGATCTCGGAATTCACGGTGACGTGCATCCGGACAAGCTATTGGCGTGCGGATGCCGTGCGGAGTTCGTGAGCCGGAGATGACGAACCCGGATTTGTTGGGCTGGCCTTTGGCGCGCGTTCTTGTGAAATTCTTCACAAGCCATGCCCAACACACCTGCGCTCCCCTCCCCCGAAAAGCACATCGCCGAATCCACCGTGCGGCGGCTCTCGCTGTACCTGCGCGTGCTGGACCAGGCTGCCGCGCGTGGCTTGCAGACGATTTCCAGCGTCGTGCTGGCGGAAGAAGGCGGCACGACGTCGGCGCAGGTGCGGAAGGACCTCAGCTTCTTCGGATCGTTCGGCAAGCGCGGCCGCGGATACGACGTGGCCGAGCTCGTGACGGCGCTGCAGGACATCCTCGGCCTGGGCCGTGAATGGAAGGTGTACATCGTCGGCGCCGGGAAGATCGGCTCCGCGCTGGTGAGCTACCGTGGCTTCTCGCAGCGAGGGTTCCGCGTCGTCGGCATCTACGACAACAATCCGCAGATGGTGGGACGGATGCTCGATGGCGTCGGCATACGCAGCATGGCGCAGCTGGAGCACGACGCTGCCCGCGAACTGCCCGACATCGCCGTGCTCACGGTGCCGGCGGAACATGCGCAGGCGGTCGCGGATCGCGTGGTTGCCGCCGGCATTCGCGCGATCATGAACTTCGCGCCGGCACCGCTCCATGTGCCGCCATCCGTCACCGTGAAGTCGGTGAACATGGCGCTGGAACTGGAAGGCCTCGCTTACGCGCTGGTGCGCCGCGACGCCGGCGAGCCACCGCGCTGACTGGAATAAAGAGCCCGGTGGCGCCCGTTACGTCTCGTCGGCGACGATCGCCGGCAGCGATCGCAGCAGCGCCGCGAACTGCGCCGCCGAGAGCGTTTCCGGGCGTGCCTCCGGATCGATGCCCGCCATCTCGAGCGCTGCGTCCGCCTGCTCCGCCGACAATCCGCGCACAGTCCTGACCACGCGCCGCAACTGCTTGCGCCGCAATCCGAACGATGCGATGACCAGCTTCCGGAATGCCGCTTCCTCGTCCATCGAAATCACGGGGTCGGCGCGCGGCACCAGGTGCAGGATCGATGAATCGACCGACGGTGGCGGATGGAATGCCGTCGGCTTGACGATGCCTTTCGGTGTGACCGTGGCGAGCGCCTGCAGGTTCACCGACAGCGCGCCGTACTCCCTGGAGCCGGGTGGCGCGACCGCGCGCTCAGCGACCTCGCGCTGCACCAGGAACACGGCACGTTCCGGGCGTGGTCGCGTCATGGCGTGGAAGATGATCGGCGTGGTGATGTAGTACGGCACGTTGCCGGCCAGCAGGTACGGGCCGCCAGCCACATCACCCAGCGCCAGGTCCAGCACATCCGATTCGATCACGCTCACATGCGGTTGCGTCGCGTATCGGGCGCGCAGCACGGGAATCAGCAGCTTGTCGATCTCGATCGTGATCAGGCGGCCGGCGCGCGCGGCGAGGCGATCGGTCAGCGCGCCCCGCCCGGGGCCGATCTCGATGACCGTGTCCGTCTTCCGGATCTCGAGCACATCGGCGATGCGATCCAGCGTCCGCGTGTCGGTGAGGAAATGCTGGCCGAGGCGCTTGCGTGCGGGTGGAAGGCCGCGGTCCCGCGGATCCATCTTCATGGTGCACACTGCAATGCCGCGATTGCGGCGGCGTGCACGATCTCGCTCGATGATGCGCCGCGCGAGAGGTCGAGTGACGGCTTGCGCAGCCCTTGCACGATGGGGCCGATTGCAGTCGCGCCGCTCAGATACTGCACCAGTTTGTATGCGATGTTGCCCGCGTCGAGTGACGGAAAGATCAGGATGTTGGCACGGCCGGCAACGTCGCTGCCGGGTGCCTTGCGTGTGCCGACGATCGCATCGAGCGCGGCGTCGGCCTGCAGTTCACCGTCCACGCGCAGATCGGGCCGACGTGCGCGCGTAAGGGCCACTGCCTGACGTACGCGCAGCACGGTCGCGGCCTCGGCACTGCCGCGCGTGCTGAAACTCAGGAACGCGATGGCCGGCTCGTCGCCCACGATGCGGACGCGATCGGTCGCCGCCGCCAGGGCGATGTCCGACAGCTGCTCGACCGTTGGTTCGGGAATCACGCCGCAGTCGCTGAAGGTGAGCACCTCGTGCGGCCAAGCGGGCCCGGTCGGTGGCGCGACCATGTAGAACGCGCCGGAGACGCTGCGGCTGCTACCTTCCGCACCGATCAGGCGCAACGCCCAGCGCAACACGTCGGCCGTGGTATGCACGGCGCCTGCGACGCAGGCATCGGCATCGTTCATAGCGACCAGCGCATTTGCGAACGCGAGCGGGTTGCTGGCGTTCAGGCGCGCCTCGGTCTCGTTGCGGTTGCGAAGGCGCGCCCAAGTCACCAGGCACGATTCCACATCCGCGAGGCGCGGGCTTTCGTGCGGCACGATGGGCACGCCGCCATGCGCCCGCACGGCAGCGACGAACGTGACATCCGGCACGATCACGAGCGGCGTCGCGATGCCGGCGGCCACGATCTGGCCCACCGCCTCCAGCGTCCGCGCATCACTGCCTTCGGCGAAGACGATGCGCGGGCAACGCGCTGCGGCGCGCCGGTGCAACGAGGCGAGGAACCCGCTCACCGTTGCGTGTAGCGAAACTTCGTGTGCAGCGCCGCGACGACCGTCGGGTGCGTGAGGTCGCGCACATCGCCGCCGAAGCGCGCAACTTCACGCACCATCGAGCTGGAGATGTAGGTCGTATCGAGTGATGGCACCATGAACACGGTCTCGAGGTCGGCGGCGAGATGACGATTCATCAGCGCCATCTGGAACTCGTACTCGAAATCGCTGACGGCGCGCAACCCGCGAATCAGCATCGACGCCCCGACGTCATGTGCAAGATCCACGAGCAGCCCGTCGAATCCGCGCACGATGATGCGCGGCTCGTCGTCGGTGGCTTCCTCGATGAAACGCACGCGCTCGTCGGCATTGAAGAGCGAGTGCTTCTGCGGGTTCGTGGCGACGGCGACCACCAGCGTGTCCACGAAGTGCAGTGCGCGCCGCATCAGGTCCAGATGTCCGCGCGTGACGGGGTCGAAGCTGCCGGCATACAGCGCAATGCGGGTCATCGATGGAGGGCTCGGGTCCTGGAGCGCGACGGCATGGGGCACGACTCAGCCACGGAAGAACGTAATGGCCGTCTGCCCGTAGCTGCGGCGATCGCCACCGTCGCCGATGTCCACCGCTGCCAGGTGCTCCACGCACAAGAGCGTCGCGAAGGGCACCGCGCGCCAGGCGTCGCTGAGCGCGCCGGCGACCGGCAGCGCATATGGCGGGTCCGCGAACGCCAGCGTGAAAGCGCCCGCCCGCTGCCCGCGCACGAACTGCTCGGCATCGCCCTTGTGGAGCGTGTACGATGCTGGCGACGCGCCAAGTGCGTCGAGGTTCTTCCTGATGACCGCCAGTGCCTTTGGCGACGAATCGACGAACGTCACATGCGACGCGCCGCGACTGAGCGCCTCGATGCCCAGCGCACCGGACCCCGCGCAGAGGTCGAGCACCGTCGCCTGCGGCACGTCGTACTGGATGATGCTGAACCAGGCCTCGCGCACGCGATCGCCCGTGGGCCTGATGTCGTCCGTCGCCGGCACCGCGATCCGGCGTCCGCGCCATGTCCCGCCGATGATGCGCACTCAGGACCTCCGGACATCGACGAGATGCAGCTGCAGCAGGTTCGCCCCCTTGTACTGGTCGCGCTCGAGGCGGAAGACGAGGTCGACCGGCATGGCGGGATCGAGCAGCTTCGCGCACTCGCCCAGCCGCCAGCCGATGGCCGGCAGCGTGCCGGACTCCGTCCGGATTGACGTGCGCACGCCATCGGTAGCGCCGATCCGGCGCGGGCGGCCATCGATATGTGCGTTGCGGATCGCCAGCGTCGGCGTAGGATTGCCCAGTCCATGCGGCTCGAGGTGTTGCAGCAGCTTCTCGAGCGTGTCGGTCAGGTCTGCCGCGTTCACTTCGAGGTCGATGCGCTTGTCGGGAACCAGGTCGTCGGCGGTCAGCGACTGGCGCGCCGCGCTGTTGAACGCTGTCTGCAATGCCGGAACCAGCGACGTCTGCACCGTGATGCCGGCGGCAGCGCGATGCCCACCGAAGCGCACGAGATGCTCCCGGCACGACGTGAGGCCGGCATGCAGGTCGAATCGACTGATGGACCGGCCGCTGCCCTTCCCCAGTTCACCATCCAGCGCCACGACGACGACTGGACGCGACACCTGCTCCACCAGCCGCGACGCGACGATGCCGATCACCCCGGCATGCCAGCCTTCCTTTGCAATCACGAGCCCGTACATCGCGTCGAGATCCAGCCCGTCGACGATGCGCATGGCCTCATCGAGCGTCGTGCGATCGAGTGCCTGGCGCCGCTGGTTGAACTCCTCGAGTTCGCGCGCGATCTCGTTCGCCGCGGCGGGATCGTCGGTGAGCAGCAGTTCCACGCCGCGCATGGCGTTGCCCAGTCGACCGACGGCATTCAGGCGCGGACCAAGGATGTAGCCGACGCGACCGGCGGTCAGCGGCTTGCCCTCCAGACCCGACGCACGGATCATCGCACGAAGTCCCGCGTTCGTCGTCTGGGCCATCAGCTTCAGGCCATAGCGCACGAACACACGATTCTCGCCCTGCAGGAGTGCGAGGTCGGCAACCGTCGCGAGCGCAACCAGATCGAGCAGGCTGAAAACGAAGCCATCGCCGCTGTTGTCCGGGCGCATCGCACGTGTCACCGCGAGCGCCAGCTTGAACGCGATGCCGACGGCCGCGGAATCCTTGTCCGTCGATTCGCATCCCGGCTGCTTCGGATTCAACACCGCCACGCATTCAGGCAACGGCCCGCCGGGCAGGTGGTGATCGCTGACGATCACGTCGATGCCGGCGCTGCACAATGCGGCCACGGCCGGCAGCGCGCTGGTGCCGCAGTCCGCCGTCAGCACGACGCGCGCCCGGCACGCGATGGCCGCGCGCACGCCCGCATCGGTCAGGTCGTAGCCGTCATGGATGCGATGCGGAATGAACGGCTCGATGTTGCCGCCAAGCTGGCGGAAGGCGCGCGTGAGCAACGCCGTGCTGCACATGCCATCCACGTCGTAGTCGCCGTGCACCATGATCTTCTCGCCGGCGCGAATGGCACGCACCAGCCGATCGACGGCGTGCGTCATGCCCTTCAACTCATACGCATCGCGGAGATGCTCGAGCCGTGGCCGAAGGAAACGCTTCGCCGCCTCCACGTCACCATGACCGCGCTGCACCAGGAGCTGGCAAAGCACCGCTGGCAGCGACAGCGTCTCTGCGAGATGCGCCACCACCGCCGGATCGACGACGGGTGGTGCGATCCAGCGCGCCGGAGGCCGGACGAACGACGTGAGGGTGGTCATGATCGCAAGTTACGGATCGCCGGCACCGTGAACAACGCAAAACGGCGCATGATCACGCGTCATGTCGCATCAGGTGCGGAAACGGGCGGCGAGCAGCGCCCGACGCTCCTGACGGAGCGCCTCGCGTTCGGTCTCGAGCTCGCGCCGCGACGCGGGATCGGACTCCCGCATGAGCGCATCCAGCTCGCGCAAGGTGCGATCCAGCGAGCGGACACGGAACTGTCGCACCGCGCCCTCCAGCAACTCCGGCCCGGTGAACGGCGTGAGATCCGAGATGCGCGCAACGACTTCGTGAAAAGTGTCCATCGCGAACGGCGCCCGCGACTCCAGTGCGAGTTCCACGGAGTCCAGCGGCTCGTCGGCGGTACGCGTCAGCAGGATGTCGTAGATCGCGCGCAGACGCGCATCCTCGAAGAGTTCGGAATCCACCTTCTCCGACGCCTCGCGCGCCCATTGCCGGTCCTGGATGAGCAGCGTCACCATCGACAGTTCGGGACCAGCCATCAGTCCGTTCGTGCTGGCACGCGGCCGTGACGCGTCCATCTTCCAGCCTGCATCCTGCCGCTTCCTTGCCCACTTCCCGCGCGGCGGCGCATCGAGCGGCGGCGGTTGCACGGGTGGCACCTCATGCACGTCGTCGCGGCGTGGTGCGTCGGAAAGGTGCGGATCCTCGCCGTAGAACTCGGGTGCGCCCCGCAGCGGTGCCGCCGGTGGGCCGTCTGCTCGGGGTACGGCCGGCGCGCTGGCGCGCTTCGACGGCGCCGCGGCGAGCTCGCTCTCGATCACAGCGGTCGGCACGCGTGCGATGTCGGCGAGACGGGAGACGTACAACGACTTCGTGAGGTCGTCCGCCGTTGCGCGCAGCGTCGGCAGCACCTTGTCGATTGCGCGACGCGCACGCGACAGGTCACTGAACCATCCCTTGCGGTCGAGCAGCTGCAGCTGACGCTCGAACACATCGGTGCCCGCATGCACCGCCTTGTCCAGGCCACTGCGTCCGTACGTCTGCACGAAGGTGTCGGGATCATCTCC
>JACMPK010000189.1 GCA_014377535.1 Gemmatimonadaceae bacterium | reverse complement strand
CGGCATGGTGACGCCAAGTGCGGCGGCGACGGCGAGCCCGGACGACGGGACGGCACGCGAGCGCGTGTCCTTGAAGCCGAGATCGCGCAGCACACCTTCCGGACCATCGGTAAGTCCCGAGCCGGCGCTCCCCACACCGTCGGCCGAAAGCACCAGGCGCTTCTGACCGGCGGCGCTGGTGAGCACCGAAGCAGAGACCTTGGTGGGGGTTCCACCGGTATTCAGTGCATTGATTTTGTCACGCACGCCGTCGAGCGAATCCGTCGCGGCGATGGTGACGTTCTGGCCGGCCACGGCAAACGAGCCGGCAATGCCGAGTGCTGCCGTCGAGTCAGCGACGACCGATCCACTGAGCTTCTCGGCGCGTGCCAGGTCCACCACTTCGACGCGGTACGAACCAGGCCGGGCGGCAGCGGTGGCGCTGGCCGAAAGCAGCGTGCGGCTGGTCTGCGTGCTGGGTGAGACCGTGGACGCAAAGTTCGCGAACGACGTGCCGACCTTCAGTGCAGTGCTTGCGTCCTGCAGCTTCTGCACCAGTGACGCCATCTCTGTCCACGCGGTTTTCTGCTTTTCCGCACCTGTGATCCGTGTCTGGATCGGCGTCACACTGCGCGCCTTTTCTGCTGCGGTCAGCTGGTCCACGAGGTCGCGCCATTGCACGCCCGAAGCCAGCCCGTTCACGCCGATGCTCGTTCCCATGATCGTTCACTCCCCTGTGCGCTGACCGACCGCGGCGTATTTCACGTCACGGTCGGCCAGCGTCATTCACGGTCCTTCAGGACTAGCGGAGAAGGCTCAGGACGCTCTGCGAACTCTGGTTCGCCTGCGACAGCATGGCCTGTGCTGCCTGCGTGAGGATGTTGTTCTTCGTGTAGTTGGCCATTTCCTCAGCCATGTCGACATCGCGGATCGTCGATTCGGCAGCCTTCACGTTCACCACTGCGGCCTTCAGGTTCTGCAGGGTGTAGTCCAGACGATTCTGGCCTGCACCGATGTTCGCCAGGACGCCGTTGATGGCCGTCAGGGCAGTGTCAATCGTCGAGATGCCCGCCGTGCTTGCCATCGACACGGTGGTTGCGGCCAGCGACGCATCGACCGTCACCGTGCCACCCGAGGTACCGTCGCTCACCTGGAACGACAGGCTCGCGAACACGCTGGAACCCTGGAAGTTCGTGGACTGAATGATGCGATCCACTTCCGTGCTCAGCGTGGTGATCTCGGAATTCAGCGTGGCGGTCACCGAGTTGTTGTTGCCCGTGGACTCACGCTGGATGATCAGTTCCTTCTGACGCTCGAGGATCTTCTGGATCGTCGAGGCCGAACCTTCCGCGATCTGCAACATCGCGCCACCCTGCTCGGCGTTCGCCGAGGCCACCGTCAGCGAGCGGCTCTGTGCGCGCAGCTTGTTGGCGATGGAGAGACCAGCTGCGTCGTCGGCGGCACGCGAGATCCGCAGGCCGGACGAGAGCTTCCGCATCGAACTTTCCGTTGCCATCGTATTGATGAACGCGTTCTTCGTCGAGTTCAGCGCGCCGATGTTGGTGTTGATACGCATGGGACAAATCCTCCTTGATTGACTGTGGAGCATCCGTGCTCCAACCGGGACCGCGATTCGGTGTCCGGCTCCCGCTCGAGTCTCGGCACGACGGTCATGGACTTGAGCCAATGGTCGCGCTTGCTAAAGCGGCATCTGTTTACGTGCCGATCCTCTGGCACAGATGCCACCTCGAGCCCCCCTCCATGCCGCGATGCGCCCGGCCGCAACCATGCCACACGCCCGCGCACTGGCCGCATGCGCTGCCGGCGCACGTGCGCTGCACGCTGGAAAATCGGCGCAGGCGCTCACACAATTCGCCTCCGCTGCCGCGCTGGCACCCCATGCGGCAGATGTCGCGGCCATGCACGGCGTTGCCCTGCGCGGCGCAGGACGCATGCAGGACGCGCAGCGTGAGCTGATCCGCGCGATCGGTCTCGATCAGCATCGCGCCGACAGCTACACGCAGCTCGCGCAGACGTATTGCCTGATCAACGATCATGCACAGGCCGCCAACGCCTTCCTTGCGTCGGCCACGCTGCAGATCACGAATGCCGTCGCATGGCGCGACACCGCCGAGTCCATGCGACGGTCGCACCGGCTGGCAGATGGCCTGCAGATCGCACGACATGCCTTTGCCCTCGCGCCAACCGATGCGTCGATCGCGAACGTGCTTGCCCTGCTGCTGCACCGCAACGATCGCATCGACGAGGCGATGTCTGTCTGTGAACGTGTGCGCGCCGTGCGGCCAGACGATGCAAATCTTGCGCTGACACATGCCATGCTGCTGCGCACCTGCGAGCAGTACGATCAGGGATGGCTGCTGCACGAACATCGCCTGTCACGACCCGAGTTGACCATGCGGCCCAACCTGCCCGCCTCGCCACGTTGGAACGGCGCGCCGCTGCATGGTGCGCACATCCTCGTGTGCGGCGAGCAGGGGCTGGGCGACCAGGTGCAGTTCGCGCGCTGGGTGCCTGCGCTGCGCGATGCGGGAGCCGGTCACGTCACGTTGCACTGTGCGCCCGCACTCGTGCGCCTGCTGAACGGTGTGCGCGGCGTCGATGCGGTGGTGGCCTCCAGCACGCCGGCGCCGGCGCACGACGTGCATGTGGACATCATGTCTCTGCCACACCTGCTGCTGGCCGGCTGCGACATGCGGCGCGACATGGTGCCCTACATCGCGCTGCCGCCCGCACACGACGCACTGGCTGCACGACTTCACCGCACCCGCCCAGGCGCACTGCGCCTGGGACTCGTGTGGGGCGGCACGCCGTTGCATACCGAGGATCGCTCGCGCTCCATGGCACTCGCCACGTTGCTGCCTGCACTCGTGCGGCCGGATGTGGAGACTGTCGTGCTGCAACAGGGGGCATCACGCGATCAGCTCGACACCATCGATCCAGTGTTGCGCCAAACCTTCGTGGACATTGCGCCGCACTGCAGCGACATGACGGACACCGCACAGGCAGTGCAGCAGTGCGACGTGCTGCTGTCGGTGGACACGTCGGTGGCGCATGTCGCCGGCGCACTGGGCATTCCCACGTGGGTGATGGTGTCATGCCCGGCGGAGTGGCGGTGGGGACGCGGACGCGACGATTCGTTGTTCTACCCGTCGGTGCGTGTGCTGCGCCAGGGCGCCGTTGGCGACTGGAGTGCCGTGGTGCGACAGATCACGCAGCAGGTGGACGCCTGGCACGCACAGGCGCGACGCGTGGCGCTCGCGTGAGCCGCCGACCTGCGTCCGCGCACGGTCGCACGCCCCTCGTGCCGATCGCGGCCACCCCACGCTACGACCTGCTCGTACGACAGGCCGACGCGCTGCGCCGCGCCGGAGCGTACAGCAAGGCAGTGCAGGCATTCCACGCCATCACGCTGCAGTTTCCGCAACGCAGCGAGGCGTTCAGCAACCTCGCGGGAATGCTGCAGATCGCAGGGCACCCGATGCCTGCGCTGCAAGCGATCTCGCGCGCGCTGGAACTTGATCCGGCAAACCTGTCCGCGCTCCAGAACTCAGCCGAGATTCTGAAGGATTTCGGCGAGTGGTCCACGGTACTCGCGACGTATGACGCCGCGCTTCAGCACACGCCGCATTCGCCCGCGCTGCGCTTCGCACGCGCCCTGCAGCTGTTGATGACGGGCCAGTGGAAGGAAGGGTGGCGCGAGCACGAGCAACGTGTGCACGTACCCGACATGCCGCTGCAGCGTACGCCGCTGCACACACCACGGTGGGACGGCTCACCGCTGCATGGCAGACACATTCTGCTGGATCAGGAACAGGGACTTGGTGACCAGATCATGTGCGCACGCTTTGCCGCCGATGTCGTCGCGCGCGGCGGTCGCGTCACCATTCGCTGCAGTGCCGCGCTGCAGGTGCTCTTCAGTGCACTGCCCGGCGTGTGTGTGCACAGCGATGCCGATGCGGTGCCGGCGCACGACGTGCACGCCAGCCTGTTCTCGCTGCCGTACCTGCTGGGCGTGCACGCGCCTGCGCAGTTGAGCGGCGATGCGTACCTGACGCCCGTCGGCCCCTGCCCGGCCCACATTTGCAGGGTGCTGGACACGCCGGACACGCAGGGATTCGCTCGCGTCGGGCTGGTCTGGTCCGGCAACCCGCAGCACCGCAACGATGCGCGCCGCAGCATCACACCCGCCCTGCTGCAGCCGCTCCTCGGGGCGCCGCGCACACAGCTGGTCAGCCTGCAGCGTCACGATGCGACGATGTCCGCGCTGCCCGAGGCGCTCGCGGGCCACGTGCTGGACCTGGGCGCGTCGCTGCACTCCATGAACGACACCGCACACGCCTTGCGGCAGCTCGACCTGCTGATCACGGTCGATACTGCGGTCGCACATCTCGCCGGCGCACTCGGCGTGCCGACACTGCTGCTGGTGCCCTTCGTTCCCGACTGGCGCTGGATGCTGAATCGGAGTGACACGCCCTGGTACCGATCCATGACGCTTCTGCGTCAGGCGACCCTTTTCGAGTGGCGGCCCGTCATTGCGGCCGCCCGTACGCATGTCGATGCACTGACCGGAACACCGCGATGATTTTCACGCCGAATGACACGATGCACCTGGCCACGAGTCACGCCATTTCCGATGAGACGGCCGCATTGATGCTGTGCGCGGACGGCGCGGCATTGAGCGAAGCCGGGAACTCCACGGGCGCCATCGAGTGCTACACGGCCGCCATCGCGAAGGCGCCCGCTGTGCTGGAGCTCTACCTCGTGCTCGCCAACGCGCAGCTGCTCGCCGGCGACGAGCTGGGCGCACGCGGCACGCTGCAGCGGGCTCTCCGGCACGCCGCTCGCGCCGATGCGGCGAGCGAGTTCACGTTGGGCAAGGCGCTCGTGGAAGCGGGTGCCGGTGCAGCTGCCGTGAGCTGCTTTCGCCGTGTGCGTGCCGAACATCCGAACGACGGCGCGGCGGCATCGGCGCTGGCTGCCTCGTTGCGGGAGGCGCGGCAGCCCGATGACGCGTGGACGCAGGCCGCTGCGGCACTCGCCCTCAATCCGGACGACCCGGCAACCCTGCTCACCGCATCACTGATCCGTCACGACCTGGGCGATCTTCCGGGTGCGCTGGCGCTGTGCGAACACAGCCTGACACTTCGGCCAAACTCGCCTGGCACACGCGTCACACGCGGATACCTGCGACACCTGCTTGGCGACGCGCGCGGCGGCTGGAGCGATTTCGAGTCGCGCGCCCGACCCGCACCCGACACCAGCGCTTTGCAATGGCAGGGCGAATCGCTGCAGGGACACACGATCACGGTGATCGGTGAACAAGGCGCCGGCGATCAGTTCCAGTTCCTGCGCTTCGTGCAGCACCCGCTGCTCCGCGCGGCAACGCGCGTGATCGTGACGTGTCAGCCGGAGGCCGTCGCGCTGCTGCAGGCAGCAGGCTTCGATGCGGTGGCACGGAACACGCCCGTGCAGACGGACTTCTGGACACCACTGCTCTCGCTGCCGCTGCTGCTCGATATCGACGCCGACTGGCGAGCCCCCGATGCGCGGAACTACATCGACATTCCCGAGGTCACGCGACGAGCCTCGCCCCGTGTGCAACGCGTCGGCGTGGTGTGGGCGGGCAATCCGTTACATCGTAACGATGCGGTACGCTCCATTCCTGCATCACTGCTGCACGCGCTGCTGCGCACGCACCCCAAGGTCACGTTCGTCTGCATGCAGCCCGATGGAGATCGTGACGACATTCCCGCAGCAGCATGGGAAAAGCCTCACCTGGGCGACTGGCTTGCGACCGCACGCGAGTTATGCACACTGGACATGTTGATGACTGTGGATACCGGTATCGCACACCTTGCCGGCGCACTCGGCATTCCTGTCTGGATCATGCTGCCGCATGTACCCGATTGGCGGTGGGGCATGCACGGCAACACCACGCCGTGGTATCCAGCCGCGCGCATCTTTCGTCAACCGGCGCGTGGTGACTGGTCGCGTGTGCTGACCAATGTCTCTGCCGCATTGAGCGGTGCGGAGCTCGGGCCGCTGTGACACACGCGAACAGGTGCGTTACGCGATCGTGATCGGGTGATGCATGCCGTAGCGCGAGTCAGGCAGAACGACCTGGCGACCTAGCCGGCGATCGCGATCGATGACGACCGGGCTTTGCAGGTTGGCAGACGTGGGCTGACCCCCGTCGAGCTGCGCGACCACCAACACCAGCAGCGCATCGCGCTGGTCGGTGGCGCCCATGGCGGCCAGGTCCGAGGCGGGAATGTCGACCTCGAATCCTGCCACCAGTGCAAACGGGTCGGCGAGTAGGAAGGTCAACTCCGGAAGGTCGACGCTCTGTAGCCAGACCAGGTCATCGCGCTGCGTTTCCACGAGGGCGAAGTCGCGCAGGTGCGCGAAGCCGGGCAGGCCAGCGGCGAAGCTGATGATCGTGTCGGCGCGTATCTGCAGCGGGCCGAGGAGGACGGATTGCAGGTTCACCAGTTCGCCGGTGGCCATGGCAGCACTCATCGCAGGTAGTCCAGCACGTTGAGGTTCAACACCTTGCTCGCCGCGCTGAGCGCCGCCTGGTAGGCGGATTGGGCCTGCGAAAAATTCGTGGCGGCTTCGCTTATGTCAATGTCGTACAAGAGCGAGCGGCGTGTCTTGGTATCGAGTGTCGCGTCGGCCCGCTGGGTGCGGATGGTCTCATACGAGTTGACCTTGGCGCCTGTCTCACCGAGCAGCCGGCCGATGGTGTCGCTGGCCGCGTCGAGCGCAGGCGTGGCGGCGGCGATTCCCGCCGTATTGTTCGAGCCGAGTGCGTTGGAGAGATCGCGCAGCGCCACCATCACGCCGCTGTTTGCAAAGATCTGGTGCGCATTGTGATTCGGCGTGGACAGCTGTCCTGCGGCAACCTCGAACTGCGGGTTCGTGAGCGCTGCCGCGTTCGTGACGTACGGCGGCGTGGAGAGAGGTGTGTTTGCCAGCGGCGCTTCGGCCTCGCGCGATGCGCCGAACAGGTAGCCCGTGTTGAATCGCGTGTTGCCAAGCCCGATCGCCGCCTCAATCAGCTGATCGACTTCAGCCTTCGCGATCAGCCGCGTCGCGACGTCCGAATTCGAGCCCGACTGCTGCGATGCCAACTCACGCGCGCGCTCGGTGATGAGCTGCACGCTCTGGAGGACTCGGTCCTCCTCGCTCGCACGGGCGATGGCCAGATCACCGTTACGGCCAAATTGAGTGTAGCTGGCCAGCGTGCCGTCGGCACGGAGCACGTCGGCGGTGGCGGCAGGATCTTCGGAGCCCTTCTGGAATCGCTTGCCGGTGGCTGCCTGATCCTGCGCCTTCACCAGCCGCTGCAGGTTGCCTTGGATATAGTCCAGCTGCGATCGCTGAGCTTGTGACGTGGTGACCCGCATTGCTGCCGTCCTTCGTTGATGAGGACAATTCAACCGGCGCCTGCGGACATCTGTCCCGTGCGCCTTGCACGCGCCAATCGTGGTTCTACTCTTGTGAAGTATCGGACGGAACGTTTTGCCGCTTGACCCTGCTGATCGGTCATCTCGGCCGACGGGTCCGGACGGGTAGCGTGCCCCCGCATGTCGGTTTCTCCCCGCAGCTCCCCTGGCATGGCCACGATCCTGTATGTCGATGACGAACCCAGTGTCGGCCTGATTCTCGAAGACACGCTGGAGCAGGCCGGACACACGCCGGTCGGCGCTCGCAACGTGCCCGAGGCGCTGCAGGTGCTGGCCCGCGGCGACATCGACCTGGTGATTTCCGACTACCGGATGCCGGGTTTGTCCGGCCTGGAGTTCCTGTCGCTGCTGCGTCGCGAAGGATACGACGTGCCGTTGATCATGCTGACCGGTTACGCGTCGATCGAGCATGCGGTGGCAAGCATCAAGGCCGGCGCAGTGGACTACATCACGAAGCCGGTGCGTCCGCAGCAGCTGGAGTTGGCGGTGGAGCAGGCGCTGGAGCTGGTGCGCCTCCGTCGCGAGAACGATGCGCTGCGCCGCGAGGTGATGGAGTTCCGGAACGAGCGGCAGATCATCGGCGACAGCCAGGTGATGCGGCGGCTGATGCAGACGATTGCCATGGCGGCGCCGACGCGCGCGACGGTGCTGCTGCAGGGCGAGTCGGGTACGGGCAAGGAGCTGCTCGCCCGCGCGCTGCACGACCAGAGCGACCGCCGCGACAAGCCGTTCATTCAGCTGAATTGCGCAGCACTGCCGGAAGGGCTGATCGAGAGCGCCCTGTTCGGGCACGAGAAGGGCGCATTCACGGGTGCACTCAAGCGCGTGGAAGGTGCCTTCGAGCGTGCGCATCGCGGCACACTGCTGCTGGACGAAGTCAGCGAGATGCGCCTGGACCTCCAGGCCAAGCTGCTGCGTGTGCTGCAGGAGCAGGAATTCGAGCGCGTGGGCGGCACGAGCTCCATCCGGGTGGACGTGCGCATCATCGCAACGACCAACCGCAAGCTGCAGGCGGATGCGGCAAACGGCATGTTCCGCCAGGACCTGTACTATCGCCTGAGCACGATCCCGATCATGATCGCGCCCCTGCGCGAGCGCCCGGAGGACATTCCGCTGCTCGCCTACCGTTTCGTGATGCGCACGGCCGCCGACATCAAGAAGGACGTGAAGGGCATCACGCCCGAAGCGATCGAGATGCTGCAGCGCTATCCGTGGCCGGGCAACGTGCGCGAGCTGCAGCACGCCGTGGAGCGCGCCGTGATTCTGTCCAACGAAGTGATGCTCACGCCTGTGGCTTTCGATGCAGTGCGTTACGGTCTCGACGTCGCGAGCAGCGTGATGTCCCCGACGCCGCGCGGTGTGTCGACCACCGGGCGCGGACCTGCCCCGGTAATGAGCGCGGCGAACGGCGGCGGCGATGGCGTGTGGCTTGGCACGCTGAATGTGAACGAAGCCGAAGCGGCCCTGATCCAGCGCGCACTCGAAGCGTCGGGCAACAATCGCACGCGTGCCGCAGAAATGCTCGGCATCAGCGTGCGGACACTGCGCAACAAGCTGAACGGGCCCGGTAGAACGGGTGAGCATGAGTCGGTGGACGACGAATCAGACATCTGACGTCGGTCGTTTCGCAGCGGCGCGCGTCACGCCTGACGGCAACGGCTCGCGGCTCTGCGCTGAGATCAGTGTGCCGTCGCCGTCCCGAGGACTTTGCGCACATTCGGCTCGGACGCGCGCCATGGCGACTGACAGACATCGAGCAAATTGCCGTTCAGCCGTTCACGGTTTCGCGTCCGTTATTCCAGATCAAAGCTGTCAGCAGTGGCAGACGCAGTTGTAGTCGCAGGTACAGTTGCAGATATAGTTGCAGTTTGAGTCGCGGTATCCCTACCACCGCAGATCAAGGCCGCACTGGAATCAATGGCGCGGCGCGACGACGTGGCTTGAGTGCCGGGCGCCGCAGACGGGAGCGTGCGGTGTCGGCCACCGCACAATCGAGTGGCGCAGTCTCGCCCTTCGTCACCGTCGCGGCACGCCCGCGGCACACGATGTCCTCGGCGCGAATCTCGCGCGTGGGCACCGCGCCCTTGCGAGCCGCCGGCTTCACGCCAACGGCCGCGTACAACGAATCCGGCAGATGCATCACGCCGCCCTTCATCACGAACTCGGCTCGCCTGATGTCACGCATGCGCTGTGAGGGATCGCCGTCGATGAGCACGAGATCCGCGAGCTTGCCGACCGCGATGCTGCCTCGCTCGGCGTCGAACTTCATGATGCGCGATGCGCCGAGTGTGGCAATGTAGAGGATCTCGGTATTGGGGATGCCGGCCTCGGAGAGAAGCTCGAGTTCGCGATGATACGAAAAACCCGCCGAAGCATCGCTGCCAGCAACGAGGCGCACACCACCCTCGTGCAACGCGCGCACCATGCGCTCCATCGCAAGGAAGCTGCCGCGGTAGACCGGCTCCTGCATGGACGTGCTGGGCAGTCCGCCGGCCAGCAAGTCGCGGCGCGCAATCGGCGGCAGGCGCTGCGCAACGGGCAGCGACGCCTGGTCATACGTGCCCGGGCGCGCCGTGAACAACTGCTCGAACAAAGCGAGCGTGGGGTCCACGACGATGTTGCGTTCCTTGAGGAGTGCGATGAAGCGCGTCACCACGTCGCGCTTCAGGTCGAGCGCGCCAGCCGAGCGCGCGACCGATGTGAGCCCTGCAAGCGTCCGCGTGTCGATGTTCGAGTCCGCAAGGAAGTTCAGGAACAGGAAGTTCACGTGCTGCAACTCGTCGGCACCGGCCTTCACCATCTGCTCGGCCGTCATGCCGTTCGGCACATCGCCGCTCACGCGCATGCCGCGCTGGTGCGCTCCGCGCACGATCTCTGCAACGAGCGATGGCTGCAGCGAGGAGTGAACAGCCACCTGCTGGTAGCCCATGCCGGCGTACGCCTCTACCGCAGCGCGCGCCGCATCACGACTGGAGACGAGCACCGTGCCCGGGCCGGCGTACGGCCCCGTTCCATCGATGGAGCCCGCCATGACGATGCGCGGCCCCAGCAGCGTGCCGTCGTCGAAGCGGGTTCGGCGGGCGAGCAGTTCGTCGCTGTCGTTCGCCATGGCGCGCACCGTCGTGACACCCGCAGCCAGGTGCAGCAGCCCGTCGTCGTCCTGCACATGCGCATGCATGTCCCACAAGCCGGGCAGCAGCGCGCGGTTGGCGGCGTCGATGATTTCGGCATTCGCGGGCACGGCCACACTGCCGTCGTTGCCAACCGCCGTGATCCGATCGCCGCGCACGATTACCGTCTGTGCGGGCATCATGCGTCGCTCGACCGCATCGTACAGGTTGGCGTGAATGATCGCGACGGGGCCGCGCGGTGTGCGACCGAGGCGCGCAGCCACTGCCGCGTGACGGGTTCGCGAGGATGCGAGCTGCGCGGCGATTAATTCACCCGCTGCCGACTCGAAGCCGCGGCGCACGACCATCCGCGCGCTGCTGCCGCTCGCGAAGAGTCGACCCTCCGCGTCCAGCCAGACGGTGGTCGGCGCGAGTCCCAGCCCGGCTATCTCGAACGGGGCGACGCGCATGGTGTTGCTGCCCGCCGCGATCTGGCGGGCGGCACCGGTCACCAGTCTGGCGCGGCCTTCCGGCAAGATGGCGAGCGATTTCGTCGCCGTGCGCTGCAGCGCCTTGGCAAGCGCCGCGACGTCGGTCGGCATGGTCGCGAACGGCAGGTAATAGCCCGAACCCGGCTGTCCGCGTCCCGCGGCGTTCTCGTTACGCCAGGTGAGCAGCGGGCCAACCATGCGCAGCGTCTCGCGTACCGGAATCTTCAAGTCGCTGGTGCCGCTGACCTGCATGGCCACAGGCAGGCCAGCCTTGTCGAGCCGGAGCGTCTGCGAGAGCGACGGGCCGCGCCCGCGGTCTGCGTAGCTGAAGCTCGTGGTATTACTGCCGGCAGTGTCAGGCCACTGCCGGAGTCGACCCACGGCGCGACCTGCCACCAGGACGACATACTCGGCCGTGTCACCGGTGAACGGTGGCCCGCCGGGGATCTGCACCTCAGGCTCCGCGTCGGCCACCGGAAACATCGCCGGCGAGCTCCGCATCCGGCTCGCCTCGCTCACCGCACTTTCTACGACAGCACCTTGCGTTCGACACGCGGACAGGGTTGCACCCAGTGCGACGAGGTGCACCAGGGTGCGCGGGCGGTGGGCGTGGCGGAAACGCATCAGGGTCGGACCGGGGAATCCTGCTCGGGCTGCACATCAGCACGTTCAGCAGCTTTCGGGCCGGGCTTTCCCCCCTGTCCTGTGGCCGCTCACGGGCGCGGGTCGTCAGACAAACGCGCCATGCCCGGTCAGCGCACGCCCGACGATCAGCGTGTTGATCTCGTTTGATCCCTCATACGAATAAATCGCCTCGGCATCCGCGAAGAATCGGGCAACGGAGTGATCCAGCAGAATGCCGTTGCCGCCCATGGATTCACGGGCGAGAGCGACGACTTCGCGGCACTGGGCGGCGCAGACCTGCTTTGCGAGCGCGGAGTGATGCTCTTCGCACAAGCCAGCGTTCTGGAGGCGACTGACCTGCAGTGCAAGCGCCTGCATCGAGGCGAGCTTGCCGACCATCTTCACGAGCATGGACTGAATCAGCTGGAAGCTGCCCAGCGGACGGCCGAACTGCGTGCGGCGCTGCGCGTAGGCCAGCGCCCTCTCGTACGCACCGGCCGCGCAGCCGACCGCGATCCAGGCCACACCGACTCGCGTCATGCCCAGCACGCGGGCGACGTCCTTGAAGGAATTGGCGCGCTGCAGGCGATTCGCCTCGGTCACGCGCACACGATCCAGCGTGATGTGGCCATTCTGCAGCGTTCGCTGCGCGATCTTGCCATCCATCTTGCGGACGGAATATCCGGGCAGCGTGGTCTCGACAATGAAACCCTTGACCTGCTGATCGGCGAGGTCGCGCGCCCAGACCACCACGAAGTCACCGAACGTCGAGTTACCGATCCAGCGCTTCTCGCCATTCAGGATCCACGTGTCACCATCGCGCCTGCATGTCGTCGTTATCCCGCCAGCTACTCCGGAACCTACATCTGGCTCTGTCAGACCGAAGGCACCCAGCACCTCCCATTTCCGCATCCGCGGCAGCCACTCGTCCTGTTGTGCCTGCGAGCCACAGAGCAGGATGGATCCGAAGGCCAACCCGCCGTGCACGCCGAGGAAGGTCGCGAACGAGCAATCCACCCGAGCCAGCTCCATCGTCAGGATGCCTTCCGCCACCGAATCGTGCGAGACCGTGCCGTCGGCCGCCACCGGAAAGATCGACGACAGCAGGTCGAGCGAGGCGAATTCCGGAATCAGGTGATACGGAAATTCCGCCCGTTCCCAATAATCGTTGGCGATCGGCTCCACTTCCCGGTCCATGAACTCGCGGGCGCGCAGACGCGCTGACTCCACCGCTGGCGGCAGGTCGCGCAGCAGGTGAAGAAAGTCCACGTCGATGAGCGGTGCGGCGGGCGGTGCGACCTTCGCCTTCGCGATCGACCGCCTGGCTCTGGCCAGTGCCGGCCCGTCCATCTTCAGCAGCTGTTCCACGATGCCCGCGAGCTCCGGGCGGTCGTTCAGCTGTTCAACGACCGCGGCGATGCGCGGGTCGAGCATGTCGGACTGGGACAGGATGTCAGTGGCCATGGTCTGCACGCCTGACGTTCTGCGCAGGCGAATCTGATGAAAGTGGAGAACAGCACGCATGAAATATCGCGCTGGTGGGAGGAGACGCCCGCACCTGCGGCCCGTCACGCCACGACCCAAGCTACCGCTCGGCCGTGATGCAGTTACAACCACGACGGACGGTTGCAGTTCCACGCGACCGGCACAGGCTGCAGCGGCAAGAGTCACCATCCGCTCGTCGGCACAAGTTGCCGCATGCGCCGGTCCTGCCGAGCGGGAGGGCTGATGCAGTGTCGCGTCGCCTGCGGTGGTGAGGAGAGTACAAAGCGTTGTCGCACAACGACTTGCGCTGTTCAGACGGCGACCCCGTCTATCCCTCCCACACATGGCACCCGCCGTGCTTTCCCATGATCCCGACGCGTGTCCCCTCACCCCGGTACCGGATCATGGCGCTCTTCAACTTCATCAATCGTGTCTCGTCGGCCGGCTCCATCAGGAGCGCCATGGACCAGAGCGTGATCAGGCATCGCCAGATCGCCGACCGGGTCGCCAACGCCTCGCTGGTGAACAAGGACGGCTTCGCGATGCCGTCGGCCGGTACGGCGGCAGGCGCCGTTTCCGGCCAGCGCGGCCCGGTGGACACGGAACAGGAAATGGCTGCTCTGGCCAATGAGCAGATGTACTTCGAGACGGCGGCAACGCGGCTCAAGAGCACGTATGACGGCATCCGCCGCGCGCTGCAGGATCGCTGAACATGCCGAAGCTCCCCGGACTGCTGCCCTTCGTGGGCGGCCCCGCCGTTCGCCCGATGTTCCGTGCGCTGGGCATCGCCGCCAGCGGCATGTCGGCGCAGCGGACGCGCATCGAGGTCGCGGCCAGCATCCTGGCCAATGCCGACGTGACGCGCGGTGCTGACGGCAAGGCATACAACCGGCGCATCGTGAACCTGCGCACCGCCACGAAGGACGAGCAGGAAGCGAGCTTCCGCTTCCCGAACCAGCTGCCGTTCAAGACAGAGCCGTTCGGCACGCCACAGTTCGATGTCCCCGCTGGCGCGGCCAGTTCGCTGCCCGCGCAGGTCGATGATCCGAACTACGGCGTGACCGTGGACAGCATCCAGGAAGACACCACGCCCGGCGCCCGCGTGCACATGCCCGGCCATCCTGATGCCGATGCCAGTGGGTATGTGACGCTCTCGAACGTGGACCGCACCAACGAGCTGGTGGACCTGCTCGATGCGCGCCGCGTGTTCGAGGCCAATGCCACCGTGTTCCAGTCGGTGAAGCAGCTCCTCCGCAAGTCGCTGGAGCTCTGAGCCATGTCTCTCTCGTCACTCACCGCGCAGCTCCCCCAGCTGCCCGGCACCATGCCCGACCTCTTCCGCCGCGGCGACTCCACCGCGATTCGCGGCGAGGAGTCGAAGTCGGCCGACATGGCCCCCGACGCCTCGAGCGGCGACCAGCGCGCCTTGTTGTTGGCCCGCGGGTCCGATGATGTGGCCCTGCTGCTGGCGCGCCGCGCCGCGCTGGGCCCCCTGACGTATGGCCGGCGCAGCATTCCGGCCGATGCACCCGCTGCCGCCCCAAGCGGCATGCGCGGTGTCCATCTCGATGTCCGAGGCTGACCCATGACGATCGATCGATTCAGTGCCTTTGCACAACGCGTGGCCGACTTCGGCCTTCCCGGCGAGGGCGGCAAGTCGGTGCCGGTCATGCCGGAGCCGGGTCCCGGTGGCGGCTTCGGTGATGTGCTGACGCGTGCCGTGAACGAGGTGAGCGCCGCCGCGGACCTGAGCGGCGAGACCACGCGACGATTCCTGAATGGCGAGCAGGTGGAGCTGCACCAAGTCATGGCGACGGCGGCCGAGGCAGGCATTGCGCTGGACGCCATGATCGAGATCCGCAACAAGGTCGTTGAGGCCTACCGGACCGTCATCGCGATGCAGAGCTGACCGCGATGCCTCCCGCCATCGAGCTACTGTTCGAAAAAGTTGGTGGTCCGCGCCGCATGGCCATGATCGGCGTGGGCGTGATTGCGCTGTTGGCCATCCTGGGCGTGTCGCGCTGGGCGACGAAACCGGAGATGGTGCCGGCATTCAGCGGCGTGCCGCTGGAGAGCGTGGGCAAGATGACCGACGCACTCGATGCCGCCGGCGTGGCGTACCAGCTGGAGCGTGGCGGCACCGACATCCTGGTGGCGACCACCGACCTGGCGCGTGCCCGCGTGGTGCTGGCCTCGTCGGGGATGCCGGCACAGGGTCGGCCGGGCATGGAGCTGTTCGACCAGCCCAGCTGGGGCATGACCGACTTTGCACAGAAGATCAACTATCGTCGCGCGCTGGAAGGAGAACTCGAGCGCACGATCAGCACCATGAAGGGCATCGAGCGTGCGCAGGTGCACCTCGCGATCAAGGAGACGCAGGCGTTCCGCCGGGCCAGCGACACACCGGCCGAGGCGAGCGTGGTGGTGAAGCTGCGCAATGGGCAGCGTCCGGAAGCGGATGTCGTGCGCGGCATCAGCCAGCTCGTCGCCAGCAGCATCGACAACCTGGAGGCGCAGCGCGTCGCCGTGCTGGATGACGGCGGACGCCTGCTCTCGCGCATGCTCGACGCCAGCGATCCGGCCTCGCTGAGCAGTGCACAGCTGGAGCAGCAGCGCGCGGTCGAAGATCATCTCTCGGAAAAGGCTGCGCAGATCGTGTCGCAGATCGTGGGCAACGGCAACGCGACGGTGTCCGTCGCTGCGGACCTGAGCTTCGACCAGGTCGAGCGCATGTCGCAGGTCGTCGATCCGGAGAAGCAGGCACTGAGCACGGAGCAGAAGGCGGAAATCACGCCCGGCACCGATGGCGGCGCGGGTTCCACGAACGTCGCCAGCAGCTTCGACAACTCGCGCACCGTGGAAACGATCAAGTCCGCGACGGGCGTGGTGAAGCGACTCACCGTCTCGGTGCTGGTCAACGACCGTCGTGACGCGAAGGGTGTGAGCAGCACGCGTCCGCAGGCAGAGCTGGAACAGATCGAGGCGCTGGTGCGCAACGCGGTGGGCTACGACTCGACCCGCGGCGACATGGTGAAGGTGGTGAGCACGGCGTTCGAGGGGCTGACTGCCGTACCGGCCGAGACGTCGGGCGAGAAGATGCTGCGCACGCTGCAGCAGGTGCAGCGTCCCGCGCTTGGCGCGATCGGGCTGGCGCTCGCCGTGTTGATCGCGCTGATGCTGATGAAGACACTCAAGGCGCAGTCGGCCGACGCACGCGCCGTGGCACTGGGCGCACAGCGTCAGATGCAGCTCAATGCCGCGGTACACGGCCAGCTCGCGCAGGGCGAGAGCGCCGAACCCGAGACGTATGCCGCCCTCACGATGCCGGTCAATCCACTGAAGGAACGCGTGGTCGCGACGGCCGAGGCCTATCCCGACGTGTCCGCGAAAATTCTCCGCAACTGGATGCGCAGTGTCTAACCTCGCCCGCATGCCACGTGAAATCACGTTCGAGTCGCTGAACGGTCGCCAGAAGGCGGCGCTGCTCTGCCTGGCCCTTGGCACCGACGCGGCGGCCAAGGTCACACAGAAGCTGTCCACCGACGAGGTGGACATGCTGTCGTTCGAGATCGCTCGCATGGATGACGTTGCCGGCGACGTGATCGACAAGGTGCTCGAGGAGTGGATCGAATCCGCCATCGGCATCGGGTCGCTGAGCAATGGCGGCGTGGAGTACGCAAAGGAGGTGCTGGAGAAGGCGTTCGGACCCGGCAAGGCAGCCAGCATTCTGCGTCGCGTGCAGGGGCAGCTGGCCGATACTGCGGGCCTCACGCGCCTGCGTCGCGCCGATCCGCAGCAGCTGGGCAACACGCTGCGCAACGAACATCCGCAGACGATCGCCCTGGTGCTCGCGCACCTGGATCCACAGCAGACGGCGAACATCCTGAAGGAGATTCCGTCGTCCAAAGGCGGCGAGGTGGTCTATCGCATGGCGGGCATGGAGAAGGTGCAGCCCGAGATGCTGATGCTGATCGAGAAGCACATCGGATCCGACGCGAGCTCGATCATGGCGGAAGGCACGGTGTCCGGTGGTCCGAAGGCAGTGGCCGAAGTCATGAATTTCATCAGTGGCGCACTGGAGAAGGAGCTGCTGGAAGGTGTCGAGGAGCGCGACCCCGAGCTCTGCGAAGTCATCAAGAATCTCATGTTCGTGTTCGAGGACCTGATCTCGCTCGAAGACAAGGCGATCCAGCGTGTGCTGCGCGAAGTGGAGGCAAAGAGCCTGGCCCTGGCACTCAAGGCGGCGAGCCCGGAGCTCAAGGCGAAGATCCTGGGTTGCATGTCGCAGCGCGCCGTGTCGGCACTGCAGGAAGAGATGGAGATGATGGGTCCGGCGCGCATGAAGGACGTCGAGGCAGCACAGACGGCGTTCGTCTCGCAGGTGCGTCGACTGGAGGAGATGGGCGAGATCGTGATCGGCGGCAAGGGTAGCGACGATGTCCTTGTTTGAGCCCCTCTTCGGCCCGACGGGCCGCACGCGGATCACGCCGCGTGACACGACCGCGCATGTCGTGCCCGCGGCGTGGATGCCGACGCAGGTCGCCGGCATCTTCGAGGGCCCGAGCACACCGATGCTCTTCCCGTCGTTCTCGGACGACGAGCCGGGCACCGACATGCATGCCGCCGCTGACGAGAGCGCCGCACGTGCAGCGGCCGACGCTGCCGCTGCCCGTGCCCTAGAGCATCAGGACGCGCTCGACGCGGCTTACCTGCGCGGCATGGACGAAGGCCGCGAACAGGGCGAGCTGGCTGAGCGTGCCCGCCTTCGCGGGGCGATGATGGCCGCCGAAAGCGCGCTGGATGACCTGCGCGCCGGTGAGACGCGCTGGCTGTCGAACATCGAGGAGAACATCGCGGCGATCTCGATCGGTGTTGCGCAGCAGATCGTGGTGCGCGAAGTCACGGCGACACCGGAGATCGTGCTCGCACTCGTGTCGCGCGCCGTGCAGGAATTCGGGCTGAATCAGCCATTGTCGATCCGCGTCAATCCGGGTGACCTGGCATCGCTGCAATCGGCGGAGCGCGAGCTGGACGATGCGCTCACGGCAAGTGCGATGGCAACGAGTGCATCGGGACGCGACGTGCGCTGGGTGCACGATGCGCGCATCGAGCCGGGCGGCTGCGTGGTGGAAGGTCGCGAGCGCATCGTGGATGCACGCGTGGACACGGGGCTCGAGCGCCTCTACCGCCGCATGACGTACACCAATGCCTGAGACCACACTCGTCGCACGCGAGATGTCGCGTCGCATTGCCGACGTGCCGCGCCTACACACGTTCGGCCGCGTCGCGCGGATCGTGGGGCTGGCCATCGAAGTCAGTGGCCTGGAGATGGGACTTGGCGAACTGGCACGCATCACCAACACCAACGATGCGCGCTCGGTGCTGGCGGAAGTCGTCGGCTTTCACCAGAACGGCTGCCTGCTGATGCCGCTGGGTGAACTGGACGGCATCGCACCGGGTGCGAGTGTCGTGGCACTGGGTCGCTCCTTCGGCGTGGATGTCGGTCCGGGCCTGCTGGGCCGTGTGCTCAACGGTCTGGGACATCCGATCGACGACAAGGGGAAGATGGATGTGGAGGAACGCGCGCCGCTGCAGGCCGAGCCGCCGAATCCGCTGCATCGCCAGGTGATCGACAGCACGATGCCAACCGGTGTGCGCGCGATCGACGGGCTGCTCACGATCGGCAAGGGACAGCGCATCGGCATCTTCGCCGGCAGCGGCGTGGGAAAGAGCACGCTGCTGGGCATGATCGCACGCGAGGCGAAGGCTGACGTGAACGTGATCGCG
>JACMPK010000001.1 GCA_014377535.1 Gemmatimonadaceae bacterium | reverse complement strand
TCCTCGTTCTGCCAGACCACGACGTCCAGCGGATGGCGCAGGCGGTAGTTGTTGGCGCGAAGGGTGCGCGCAACTTCGATGGCTGCGAACGAGCCAACGGGTCCGTCGAAGTTGCCGCCGTCGGTCACGGAGTCGATATGCGACCCGATCAGGATGGGCGGCAGCGCGGTCCGGCGGCCACCATCGATACGTGCCACGATGTTGCCCGCGGCATCAATGCGCGGTGTCAGCCCGGCCTGGTGGAACAGATCCAGCGTGAACGCACGTCCGGCGAGATCGGCCTCGGAGTAGGCCACGCGATTGATGCCGCCTGCCGTGCGGCCGATGCGGTCGAATGCTGCCAGCGACGCGTTCAGGCGGACGCCGTCCACACGCAGCGGTGCCGTCCGGCGCAGCGGGGCAGCAGGCAGCGGCAGCGCCGCGACCATGGCGGCATGGTAGATGAACTCGCGTCGCTTCATGGCCGGCTCACCGCTTGCCGCCGGTCAGCAGGACGCCGTCGACCGACCCGAAGTCGTCGGCTGCGGCGGGCAGGTTTCCCGGTTGCAGCCACGCGCCATCGTTCACGCGGATCGAGACGCGCCAGGCGCCGGCGACGGGCGCCGTACCGCAATCGAAGAGGTGTGTCGCGCGCACGCGGCAGGTACGCGGTGACCAAGATGTGAAGTCGCCGCGCAACGCTGCGCGGCTGGCGTGTTGCCTGGTGCCAGTATCGAGCAGCAGGATGCCCTTCTCGATGCGCAGCGTCGGCGCGCTCGCGGCAACGGCGCGCGGCCTGACCAGCACGCGTCGTGCTTCCACACGGAGCCCGAGCAACGCACTGCGGCCCGACGGAATGCCGGCGCGCACGTCGGGCAGGCGTTGCACGCCGCCCACGAAGAGCGAGATCCCCCGCGCCGTCTGCCAGGTGAACGAGAGCTGCGGGCCCACGCGCGTGCCGCGCACGACGCCTTCCGCTGCACGCAGCGCGAGCGAGGCGTCGGCGCGCAGCCGGCTGCGCTCCCAGATCATGCGCGGTGTGAGGTCCAGTGTCCGGGCGCGAAACGAGGTGCCGCCGCCGGTGGCCGCGCCAAGCTGCTCCTGCAGCGCCGTGGGCCGGAATGCGCTGGACCAGGTGGCATCCAGCACCAGCGAGAGTGACCCGCGCGTGTGCATGGCGCTGGCTCCGGCGTCCATGTCGCGCCACCAGGTGCCGGCATAGCGAAGCTGGCCTGTACGGGCTCGAAGCAGGAGCACGCCTGCCCCGGTTCCTGCATGCCACTCCGCGCCCACATCGCCATGCACAGTGTGTGCGAGCCCGCTGGTCTTGAGCAGTTGGCCACTGCCCACGATCCGCACGTTGCCGATTGACGGCGTGCGCACGAATCCCGTGCCGAGCAGCGAACGCCAGGTCGGCATGCCCGTGGCCAGCACGGCCGTGCCGCCGATGGAGAAGTCGTGCGCGGTGAGCTGCGCGCGCGGCGCCACGTAGAACGCAGCGCCGCGGCGCACCAGCGGCTGCTCGATGGCCGCTGCACCCGTCTCGATGCTGCCGCTGATGCGCGCCCGTGGCTGCTGCGCGCGCAGTGCACCGGGCAGCGCCGTGGCACCCAGCGCTGTGACACACAGCGCTGTGACACACAGCGTTGAAACATGCCGTGCCGAAACATGCCGTGCCAAAACATGCCGTGCCGAAACACACAGCGCCGAAATACGCCGTGCCGAAACACGCAGTGCCGTCAGCGCATGCCATGCGCGGCGCGACCGCCGCTGCCATGGGAGCGGCATGGCCGCCGCGCGCGCAATGATGATGCTGCCGTTCACGGCTTGCCTTTCGCCGACTGGGCTCCGCCCACGCCCGGCGCGTCGCCCGTGGTCACGGCTCCCGGACCGAAGCCACCGACCAGGCGCGTCATGCGGTCGTGCAGGGCCGCAGCCGGCGACATGCCACCCGCGACGTCACGCGCCAGGTCGTCGGCGATCGCGAGCAACGTATTCGACGCGACCTGCCGGCTGATCAGCGCGCGTGCCGCATGCAGCGCCTGCTCCGGCGTGACGCCGCGACGCACCAGCCGCACGACGAACAGGAAGTACGGGTCTGCCGGCCGTCGTCCCGCCGCCCGTCGCAGGCTGCGCAACGAAAGGGCGGAGACGCCCACCGACAGCGCCTCGGCACCAGCATGCAGCTCCGGCACCGAGACCGACGGTGCCAGGACGCGCGCCACCGAGTCGACGCGCAAGGCGAGCAGGGTGACTGCATCGGCGATGCGCGTCTGTGACGCGCCTTTCGCTGCGCCTTCGGCGATCTTGGCGCGCAGCAGGTCGGCGGGCAGGCCGCGGCGCTCGAAGTCGCGCACGAGCGCCTCGATGCGTTGCAGTGCCGCGCGATCGGCATCAGCGACCGGCGCCTGGGCCTTCGCGGTCGCGACCAGCAGTACAAGCGCGAGGTGCACGAGCAGCCCCCGGATCATGGCGCCTCGCCAACCACCAGTTCGGAACCCGTGATGCCGAAATCGCGGTCCTCGACGGGCATGCGCTGCGGGTCGCGCCGAAATCGCTGGCCGTCGATCAGGAATGCGTAGACGTAGCGGCCCGGCGGCAGCAGCGTGGTGATGCGCCACCGCCCGTCGCTGCCTTGCTGCATGCTGGATGTGCTTCGCGACCAGTCGTTGAAGTCGCCGATGACCTGCACTGCGCGCGCGCCTGGCGCATCGAGTTCGAAGACGATGGGTCGCGCGCCCGTTGCCCGCACCGGCCGCAGCGCAGGTGCCGTCACCGGCGGTGCCGCCGGCAGGACGACGGCCGCAATGGCCAGCGGAGGAGCATGTTGCGTCAGCTTGCGAGCTGCGAGGCTGCTTAGCGCGACGATGGCCAGGGCTGCCGCGGCCAGCATGGACCGACGAGTCGCGCGTCGTGCCGGCGCGTTCGCGAGGATCGCGTGCGCTGCCACACGTTCTGCCGCGACGTGTGTCACTGATGCAGGCGTCCGCATTGCCACCAAGGCCGCATGCACGCGTGCGTCCAGCGGTGCGTCGGCGTTGCGCGTGCGCTCAATCATCGCTCGTGTCCTCGCGCAGCAGTTCGCGCACGGCATCCATGGCGCGTTTCGCGCGCATCTTGCAGGCGGAGACGCCGGCGCCGGTGATCACCGCGATCTCCTCGTAGCCGAACTCCTCGACGTAGTGCAGCAGGAATGTTTCCCGCTGTGCCGCAGGCAGGGTGGCAAGCGCACGGTGCACCCGCGCGACGTCGCTTCGCGTGCCGGTGGCCATCAGCGGGTCCAGCGTGTCGTCACGCAACTGGTCATCCAGCGGCTCACGGCGCAGGTGCAGTCGTTGCAGCCGCACGCGCAGGCTGCGGCAGCAGTTTGCGAGGATGGTGAAATACCAGCTTTCGAACGCGCGGCCGGAGTCGTATCGCGGAAGCGCGCGGTGGGTGCGGATCCACGCATCCTGCACGATGTCATCCACATCGTCGCCTGCGGCCCCCGTCATCTGCGTCGCGAAACGCACAGCGCGGGGCTGCAGGTGCTCGACGAGCGCGGAGAACGCACCGGCATCGCCGTCGCGCGCACGACGTGCCAGCACGTCGGCGACCGGTGAGCTGGCGGCGGCGTGCGGTGGTTCGAGATGTAGTGCGCGGCGCTGCAGCATCGGGATGCGGGGTCGTCAAGGTTCAGCAAGCGTACTCGCGGCGCTGGCTGGCAGTCACTGCGAGGCCGCGCGCGTGCGCTGGCGTCGGTGCTGGCTTATCTGCCGTGGATCGACGCTGTCGGACCAGCTCCGTTGCCGCACCAGCCCTCGGAACATATCGTTCGCCCGCTTAAGCCGGCACGTGGCGACCCCCGCCATTCCGCCGGAGTCTCGGGTGCTCGCGTCGTCCGGAGGACGTACATGACTTCTTACTTTGTTCGCCGCGCCTGTTGCGCCGTCGTGCTGCTGCTGGCAGCGCCGACGGTGCTGCGGGCGCAAGCTGCCACAGGCACCATTCGTGGCAAGGTCACCGTGGCGTCGTCAGGACGCGGGCTGGCCGATGCGCAGGTGCAGGTGGTGGGCACCCGCGTGGGCACGCTCAGCCAGGCCTCGGGCGAGTACACGCTCGTCGACGTCCCGACGGGTGCCCGAGTGGTCCAGATCCGCCGCATCGGCTACCAGCCCGTGAACCGCACCGTGCAGGTCGTCGCCGGCAGCACGGTGACCGCCGACGCGGCGCTCTCGGTCAGCGCCATCAACCTCTCCGAGGTGGTGGTGACCGGCACCGCCTCGCCGACGGAGCGCCGTCGGGTGGGCACCAGCATCGCCACCGTGGACTCCACGATCGTGTCCCGTGCACAAGCGGTCACGGTGGACCAGGCGCTGCAGGGCAAGATCGCCGGCGCCCAGATCTCGCAGAACTCCGGTGGTCCCGGTGGCGGCGGCATGTCGGTTCGCCTCCGCGGCACCAACAGCTTCATCGCCGGGTCCGACCCGCTTTACATCATCGACGGCGTGATCGTGGACAACGGCTCGGCGCAGCTGGCCGACCTCGGTGGTCGCTCCAATCCGCAGAACCGCCTGGCCGACATCAACCCGGCCGATATCGAGCGCATCGAGATCATCCGCGGTGCCGCTGCGGCTGCGCTGTATGGTTCGCGCGCCAACAATGGCGTGGTGCAGATCTTCACCAAGCGCGGCGTGATCGGCAAGCCGCGCGTGACTTTCTCCACCCGACTCGGGTCCAACGAGCTGCGCGAACAGCAGCCGTTCAACTTCTATCCGAACGACGTCAACGGAAATCCGATCGCCCGCTACAACCTGCAGGACAAGATTTTCCGCCGGTCGCCGACCTACGAGCAGAACCTGACCCTCGAGGGCGGCAGCGACGCGACGCGCTACTTCGTCAGCGTCAACAGCACCGAGGACCAGGGCATCATCCGCTCCACCGAGTCGCGCCGCCAGGGTGCACGTCTCAACCTGCAGCAGCAGCTGTCGTCGACCCTGATTGCCAATGTCAGCTCGAACTTCATCAACACGCGGAACCAGTTTCAGGCGTTCGGTGAACAGAACGATTACGGCATCATGGGGTCGCTGTTCTTTGCCCCGACGCAGACGGACTTCCGCCCCGTCAACGGCATCTATCCGCTGCCGCCTGCACTCGGCACGAATCCGCTGCTGGCGATTGCACGCATCCGCAACCCGCAGACGATCAACCGCTTCATCGGCTCCGCCAAGCACACCTGGACGCCGGTGCCGAAGCTGCTCGTCGATTACACCGCAGGCCTCGACAATGCCGCCTTCGAGCAGCGCCAGTTCGTTCCGCGCGGTGCGGTGCTCGGCACCGGCCCGCTCTCCACGGGCCAATCACAATCGGTGTACCAGAACACGCGTGTGATGAACCAGGACCTGATTGCATCGTACTCCTGGAATCCCGCCGCCACGTTCGAGTGGAAGAGCACCGGTGGCCTGAACTACACGCAGCAGACCATCAACCTCACGCAGGCTGGTGCGAACGGTCTTGCCCCGGTGGGTGAACTGGTGAATGCGGGTTCGGTGCCGTTCGGCACGCAGCGCCTCACGCAACTCCGCACGCTCGGCTTCTTCGGGCAGCAGGAACTCGCTGCGT
>JACMPK010000020.1 GCA_014377535.1 Gemmatimonadaceae bacterium | reverse complement strand
TGAGCGGCATCACGGTGAGGCGGCACTCCGTCGAAACACAGCGCTGTTCTCCGAGATCATCGAGCAGGCGCCGGGCGGCGTGTATCTGGTGGATGCGCAGTTTCGCGTGGCGCAGATGAACGCGGAGACGCGGCCGTACTTCGCCGCGGTGCAGCCGCTGATCGGGCGCGATTTCGATGAAGCGCTGGAGATCGTGTGGGGACCAGAAATCGGGCCGCAGATCGCGAGCATCTTCCGACACACGCTGGCGACGGGAGAGCGCTACGTCTCGCCGCGCTTCTCGGAGCAGCGCCAAGACATCGGCGTAGAGCAAACGTTTCAATGGGAGACGCAGCGCATGACCCTGTCGGACGGGCAGCCCGGGGTGGTGTGCTATTTCCAGGAGATCACCGCGCGGGAGCGCGCCGAGGCGGCGCTGCGCGACAGTGAGGAGCGGTTGCGGCTGGCGATTGTCGGCTCGGATCTGGGGACATGGCATTGGGACCTGCGCACGGGAGCGCTGGAGTGGTCAGCGCGGTGCCTCACGATGTTCGGTATTCCGCTGCGCACCGCAATGACCTACGAGACCTTCCTCGGCGCGCTGCATCCCGAGGATCGCGCGCGCGCCGACGATGCCGTGCAGGGCGCGTTGCAGAACGGCTCGGAATACCGCATCGAGCTCCGTACCGTCTGGCCCGATGGCAGTGAGCATTGGGCGGTCTCGCTCGGCCGCGCCTACTTTGACGCCGATGGTATGGCGACTCGCATGGAAGGCATCGCCTATGACATCACTGAACGCAAACGCGTGGAGATGGCGCTGCAGGAAAGCGAGCAACACTATCGGGCACTGACAACGGCCACCTCAGAGGTGGCCTATCGCATGTCAGCGGATTGGTCCACGATGCTGCCGCTGGACGGACGCGACCTGGTGCCGAGTTCGGATACAGCGCTCGCCGACTGGGCGTGGCTGCACCAAAACGTCCCGACCGACGAGCACCCGAGCGTGAGGCAGGCGATCAGCGAAGCCATCGCCACACAGGCTCTGTTTCAGTTGGAGCATCGCGTCCGCCGTCCCGACGGCTCCGTCGGCTGGACGCTGTCTCGCGCAGTGCCGATTCTCGATGCGAACGGAACCATGACCGCGTGGTTTGGCACGGCGAGCAACATCACCGACCGCCAGCACGCACAGGAGTCGCTCAGGGCGAGCGACGCCCGCAACGCGTTCCTGGTGACGCTGTCCGACGCGCTGCGCCCGCTGTCGGACCCCGTCCAGATCCAGGTCGAGGCGAGTCGCGTCCTGGGCGAGCGGCTCGGCGCCAACCGGGTGGCGTACTACGAGGTGCACGGCGACGACTTCATCGTCCAGCGCGACTACACCATCGCGGTCCCGTCCATCGTGGGGACACACCCCGTCTCGTCGTTCGCGCCAGCGACCCTGGCCTTGTTACGGACCGGCCGCACTGCGACCGAGACGGACGTGCACGGTCTGCCCATCACACCGGATGAGCAAGCGGTCTTTGCCAGCCTGCAGATTCGCGCCTACATCAGCGTCCCGGTGATCAAAGAGGGGCAGTTTGTCGGCGGCTATACGGTGCACGCCGACACCGTGCGGAAGTGGTCGGCCGCGGAGATCGCGATGGCAGAGGACACAGCCGAGCGGACGGGGGCGGCGGTTGAACGGGCGCGCGCCGAGAAAGCGCTACGCGAGAGCGAGGCTCGCCTCAGCGGTATCCTGCGGCAATCACCGGCGGGCATTGTCCAGACAGACGCCCATGGCACCATGACGCTGGTCAACCCGCGCTGGTGTGAAATGTTGGGCCACCCCGAGACAGACCTGCTCGGCCGGAACATCCTCGATTTCACCCACCCCACGTTCGTCGCATTGACCGCGACGGCGTTCGGCCGCCTGGCTGCAGGTGGACCGGATTTTGTCATCGAGAAGCACTACAGCCGAAAGGACGACTCGGTTCTTCACGCCCAGAGCAACGTCACCGCCATCCGGTCTCCCGCCGGCGAGTTCCTCGGGATGATTTCGGTGGTGCTGGACATCTCGGAACGCCTTCGCTCCGAAGCGGAGTTGCGCCGGCTTGCTGCCAATCTGTCCGAGGTCGACCGCCGGAAGGACGTGTTCCTGGCGACGCTCGCGCACGAACTGCGGAACCCGCTGGCCCCGATCCGCAACGGCTTGCAAATCATGAAGCTTGCCCAGGCCGATGCCGGGATGGTGGACAAGGCACGCGCCATGATGGAGCGACAGGTTGAGCAGATGACCCGGCTGATCGACGATCTGATGGACGTGAGTCGCATCAGCCAGGGCAAAATCCAGTTGCGGAAGACGGTGATGCCATTGGCAAATGCCGTGCGGAGTGCTGTGGAGAGTAGCCGCGCGCTGATCGATGGTCAGGGCCACGAGCTCGTCGTGGATGTGCCACCCGAACCGATATACGTCGATGGCGACTTGGTCCGGCTGTCGCAGGTGATCGCCAACCTGCTGAACAACGCCGCCAAGTACACCGACCGGGGCGGACGCATCCGGCTGGCCGTCGAGCAGCACGGAAGCGACGCGGTGGTGAGTGTCGTGGATAACGGAGAAGGCATCGCCGCCGACATGTTGGCTCGGGTGTTCGACATGTTCGCTCAGATCGACGGCTCATTGGAGAAGTCGCACGGCGGACTTGGCATTGGCCTCCACATCGTGAAGCGACTGGTGGAGCTGCACGATGGCAGCATTACCGCCGAAAGCGGCGGGCATGGAGCAGGGAGCCGGTTCATCCTGCGCCTTCCAGCAATATTGGCCCGTGGTGCCAACGGTTCAGGCGACAACGACAACGACAGCGACCGTGGGCCGACGGCCGCGCTGGTGCGGCGCCGCATCCTCGTTGTTGACGACAACCACGACGTGGCGACCAGCTTAGCCGAGATGTTGCACATCATGGGGAACGACACCCAGACGGCCTTCGACGGGGAGCAGGCCTTGGCCATGACCGAAGCATTCCGGCCGGACGTGGTCGTGATGGATATCGGGATGCCGAAAATGAACGGCTACGACACGTGTCGCCGGATCCGGGGTGAGCCGTGGGGACAAGACATCGTCATCATTGCTCAGTCCGGCTGGGGGCAGGAAAACCAAAAGCGGATGTCGCAGGAGGCCGGGTTCACGTCGCACATGGTGAAGCCGGTCGATCCTGCTGCCCTCGAAAAGTTACTGGCCGGTTTGCCCGCGACGATTGTGTGACATTTGCGCGGGCAACGAGAGGCCCCTGTCCGTCTCAGGAAACCTCTGCACAAGACCTGCACCAGACTAGGGTGAGCGGCACCCCGGTCGAGCTGAGACTTCGGGCGCGGGGTGGGGCAAGAGCGAGCAGCGGACGTTGGCGAGGATGGTGTTCGACACGAAGCGGATGGTGGTGTGCCGCGAACGCTTCCTGACCGAAATGGATGCCGTGATTCCGTGGGCGCCGCTGCTCGCGCTGATCGCCCCGCACGTTGCGAAGTGCGGGTGGGGGTCGCCGTCCGCTTCCGCTCGCGACCATGCTGCGCGTGTACTTCCTCCAACAGTGGTTCACTCGCGCGGATCCGAAAGCGGAAGACATGCTCTACGGCAGCGAGTCGATGCGGCGCTTTGTGTCGGTGATCCTCTGAAATTCCCCACCCAGTGATCGTCTCGAATTCCCCACCACGCTCGATGGCCGCCTGGCGTATGTGCTGCCGCACACGCGCGAACGCAAAGTCACCATCGATGCCTTGGTGAGCATCGATGGCGCGCGATACAGCGTCCCCGCCACCCTCGTCGTCGCCATCGTGAGGCGCCCGCGTTGTGCATCGAGTCGGCCCGTCGATGTCGTTGGATCTCTACGGTATGGTGCGCACGATCTTGTTGTTCTGGTAGATCGTCACGCGGTCGGCGCGGCCATCACGGTTCTGATCGAGCCACCGTTGGAGCGTGCGACCGGCAGCATCCGTCCAGGTCACGGCTTCGGGTGTGCCATCGCCGTCACTATCGGTCACGCTGACTCGGACGGGGGCATTGCCGAGCCATTGGCGTACGTCGTCCTGTCGTTCCCCGCGACCGTAGATCACACCCCAGACCATTTCTGGCAGTGACCGCGGGTACGACCGATCAGGATTTCCACCGCGGTCTCGGTCGGAATACCGATCATCGTCGCGCCGACGACCATCTCCGCACTTGCCCTTGCGACGGTCTTTCTCGTCGCAGTCACGGTCGCGTCGCTTCTCATCGCCGCGCTCCCGACGCCCGTCGTCATCGCGGACGCCGTACTCGCGGTCCCGACCATTGCGGCGCCCTGCATCACCGTAGATCACGCGTCCGCCGCTTCGAGCGACTGTCGCGCGTGCGTTGCCACACGATGTAGGCGGCAACTGCTGGCCGGGCGGACGGTCGTCATACCACACGCGGCATTCGCCAGGCGGCGGCAGGTGACCCGCCGGAATGCCCTGTGTGCCACGCCCACGCTCCTGAGCGCCGGCCGTGCCCGCAGCGCCGGCCATCGCCATGCCGAAGAGTGCGAGCATGACGGCCGCCTCAATCCTCCCGCGCGTGCCCGCGCGATGGGTGAGCGTCGTGCCTGTCTCAAGCATCTGGTGCGTCATCCTGCCCTCCTGGAATGGTGTGACGTCAGCAATAGTTCAGACAGAGGACCACGGCGGTCCGCAGGCGTCCACCGTCTTTGCGATGCCTTCAGGGTGGCTACCCAGCCTTGATTGCGATGTTGCAGATGTGTGACGCCACTGCGCCCATGTGGGCAACACATCGCCGCCAGCGTGACGGCAGCGTGATGCGGTCGCATACCGTGCTCGCATGCCAACCCTCGCCGAACTTCCGCTCGCCCTCAACACGGAGCAGCCACTCTCGCGTGACGACCGTTGGCGGCTCGCCAGCCTGATCCTGCGTCAGCTACGCCGCCAAGGCATTTCGCCGGTTTCGAATCAGCCTTCGGGCTTCCCGTCGCAGCGGAGACGGCAATCTTACCGTCGGGAGAATTTTCCTGGGACGTGAAATAGCCCTGATTGCGAACAAAGAGCGGCCTGGGCGCGCGTTTGTACGCGACACAGCAATTGCAATTTTTGCTCTGTCGCTGAAGGGTGACTCGTGCGGACCTCTGCTGGAGCAGGTAGAACCGACACGCTGACGCGACATTCGCGTGTACGTCGCGCTCACACGAAGGCGCTCTGGCCGGTAATCGCGCGGCCCACGACGAGTGCGGTCATCTCGTTCGTTCCTTCGTACGAGTAAATGGCTTCGGCATCTGCAAAGAGGCGCGCCGCACCATGTTCCAGGAGCACGCCATTGCCGCCCATCATCTCGCGCGCCAGCTGGACGGTCTCGCGACAGTGAAAGGCGCAGAACTGCTTCGCCAGTGAGGTGTGCGCATCCGTGGCCTGACCCGCGTCCTGCAGACGCGCCGCGCGCAACGCCATGCCAAGCATCGCGGTGACATTGCCCAGCATGCGGACGAGCATCATCTGCACCAGCTGGAAGCCGGCGATGGGACGGCCGAACTGCTCGCGCTGGCCGGCATAGCGAAGTGCGTGCTCATACGCCCCGATCGCACAACCAACGGCCTGGAATGCCACGCCGATGCGCGCGGCACTCAACACGCGAGCGGTATCGCCGAAGCCACGTGCCTGCTCGAGCCGGTCGGACTCCGCGATGCGCATGTCGGTCATGGTGATCCAGCCCGATGCGAGTGCGCGCTGCGAAATCTTGCCCTTCATCAGCCGCGCGGCGTAACCGGGTGTCGTGGTGCGGACGATGAAGCCCTTCACGGTCTGGTCGTCCTCATCGCGCGCCCAGATCACGACGACGTCGGCAAACGTCGCGTTACCGATCCACTTCTTCTCGCCATTGAGCACCCATGCATTGCCGTCGCGACGACAGCGCGTGGTGAGCCCGCGTGCGACGCCGCTGCCGACATCGGGCTCCGTCAGCCCGAAGCAGCCGATGCGGCTGAACGCGCGCAGGTGCGGCAGCCACTCGTCGCGCTGTGCATCGGAACCGAGCAGCATGATCGAGCCGAGGCACAGGCCGCCATGCACGCCGTAGTAACTCGCCATGGACGGATCGACACGCGCAAGTTCAAGCGAGTAGAGTCCGTCGATCATCGTGCGGTTGCCGCTGTCACCATCGAAATAGTGAGCCAGCGGATCGAGTGCGTGGAACCCCGCCAGTGCCTCGTGATAGAACTCGCCACGATCCCAATGGTCGTCGGCGACAGGCGCGATATCGCGTTCGAGCACGGTGCGCATCGCCAGACGGCGATGGTTCTCATCCGCCGTGAGGGTGTCGAACCAGCCATAAAGATCGATCGGCAATACGGGTGCGGTCATGACTGGATCCGGGAGGTGCGTCAGCTGATCGTGCAGGCCGACAGTGCGTGCGGCGCGCCATGGTGCTTGCGTACGCAGTTTACGAAAGCCTCATCAGCGCGAGACCGGAAGCTGCCGGCGATCGATCTCGCCTTTCGGCGTGCGTGTCCATTGCCCGGTTTCGATCCGGACGCTGCACCCCATGTTGTCGCCGAGCCCGCCGAGTGCGGCACGGAGTGCGTCGTCCGGCACCGCGCGCCCGTCGGCCGTCGAGTAGCACACATCGATGAACTCGCCTGCGTGTGGCGTCAGCACTACATCGGTGACCTGCGGCAGTGCACGACGGATCGCCGCCTCGAGGTGCGGCGCCGGCACCATGCGCCCGTTCGCGAGCTTGAACGTCATCGACGACCGGCCGACGTAGGTGTAGGCATCGCCCCGCATGCTCACGATGTCGCCTGTGCGATGCCAGCGTGACGCGGAGAGCGGCTGCAGTGCGCCGTTGTCCCAGACGCCGGCGCAGGCGTTCGGCCCGCGAAACGCGAGCACGTCATCCGGCTCGATGCGCACCTCGCAGCCGACCGGCCGACCGAGCAGTGCGTCAGTGAACTCGCCTGGCTCGCTGAGCATGATGCCGGGGCTCGCCTCGGTCTGCCCATAACCGATCCGCAGGCGTGTCCGCGCCATGATGCCGGCAAGCCTGGCGTCGATCGGGGCTCCGCCGATCAGTCCACCGGACAGCGACTCGAGGAACGCGACCCCGCCTGGCGTCGCGGCGAGGCGGCTGGCGGTGAGCGGCACCATGCTCAGGTGTTCGACTGCATGCGCACGGGCAAGCATGCGCAGCGCGTCCGCATCGCGCGCCGCGGGCCCGGCCGACACGACGCAGCGCGCGCGGAGCAGTGCCGGCAGCAGGTCCAGCACCATCCCGAACGCATGATGCCAGGGCAGCACCGCGAGTACGCTGCGGTCATCGATGGCCATGCGTGGCAGATGACTGTGCAACACGGCGAGCACGCCCGAGTCGCGCAGTGCGACGAATCGCGGCGCCATGCTCGTGCCGGAGGTGCGCAGCAGGAAGGCGATGTCGTCGGTGCGTACCGATGCGTCACGCGCCACGATGCTGTCGCGCGGTGGGCCGCCGTCATGCCCGGGCGTGACGACATACCGGTGTGACGCGGTCGTGGCCACTGCAAGGCGCGCGTCGAGCGGCACGAGCAACGCATCGAGTGGCTCGCGCTCGGGCACCGGCACGAGCGTGATGCCGCTGGCGAGCGTCGCGCAAACCAGCATCGCGAATGTCGCGTCGTTGGGAAGCGCACAGATCACGCGATCGCCAGCCACGATCCCTGCACGCTGCAGTGCTTGCGACCATGCCTGTGCGCCAGTGTGCAGTGCGGTGGCCGCGTGCATGGTTCCGCCCGCCCACAGCGCAGCGGAGCCAGGCTCGCCGAACAGCTCGGCCAGTGTCGCGCTTCCGGATGTCATGACAATGGTCGCGAGTCCATGCGGGCAATCTACTGCTCGCGTTCCAGTGCAGCGCCCTTCGAGCGATAGTGGCCGGTGTGCAACGCGAGCGAGAGCCGCGCCGTGCACTGTTCACCATACCACCTGACGGGGCCGGCGCGATGCAATGAACGGTTGATCAGCGCTTACCCACTGCAGCCGTTTTCGTCCGCAGTTCCGTCAGCCAGTTGAGCACGACGATCGTCTCCGGCACCATGTCATCCACCGCTGCGATCATCACGAAGTTCCGGCCATCTGGCGTCACGTCGTAATTGCGGTGTGGCATCGGCATGTCACCGTCGAATACGTCTGTGAAGAGCGCGCGACGACCCGAGACGGTCGGTGCTGCACCACGTGTGATCGCAGCCGCAATCATTTTCCGATTCGCGCGATAGAAAATGTGCCGGCCATCTGGCGACCAGAGCGGCTCGGTTCCACCGTCGCGTGACACCTGCATCGCCGCACCAGGCCCTGGGAACGGCCGCAGGTGGATTTCGTAGCGGCCTGACTCACTCGACGCATACGCGAGCCAGCGGCCGTCGGGGGAGAGCGATGGCATGAATGCGTCGAAGCCACCTTCGACGATCGGAATGGCAGGCAGGCCTGCTGCCGGCGGTGCCTGCCAGATGCTCCAGACACCACGTGTGCGTCGCTGAAACAGCACGACGTCGCCCGCCCGCGCCGGACTGGCGGCAAACGCGCCCGGTACCGCGGCGATGCGCGTCGCGTTGCCATCGCCATTTGCGACGCTGCTCCAGATGGCATCCTGCCCGTCACGGGTCGACGCGTAGACCAGCCGCTGCCCGTCAGCCCTCCATGCTGGGCCGAGCACGTTTCCAGCGTGCGTGAGCCGCGTCTGCGTGCCGGTCGCGAGATCGAACACGAATGCGTCGTTCCCATCCTGCGTCGCGCCCTGCACCACGATCCGACGCCCATCGGGCGAGACGCGGGGATTCATGAAGCCGCCACTGAGTCCCTTGATGACGGGCGTTGCAACACCCGCCGAGTCCACCAGCACCGGGGCGTTCTTCGGCTGCACACGTCGGGTGTAAAGCAGCGTGCCGTTGCTTGCCAGGCGAACGCGCTCGATGCCACCGCCTTCCTGCTCGAGCACTGGAATCGGCGTACCGCTCACCACGCCTGTCGCGACATCCAACTGTGCAGCCATCACCGTTCGGCCATCAGCCGACACGTAAAGCAACCATCCGTCCACAAACGCAAAGGGTTGCGATGCGTGCAGGCCAAGCGGCGTGTACGCGATCGGCTGGGTCGCTCCCGGCTCGAAACGGACCAGCGAGAGATCGCCGATCTGTGCACCGGGCCCTGCGCGATTTCGCGCGGCCACGAAGACGATGCTGCGACCGTCACCGATCGCGAGCGGCGTCTGGTGCACCGTGTCGTGCCGCAGCGTGTCGAGCCGAGTGAGTGGCAGCGGCGTGCCACCCGCCGCGGAGATCCACGACAACCCAAGCTGTCCAAAACTGTCGAATACCAGAACGCTGTCGTTCATCCACGCCGCATCGCTGTACCGGAACACCCCTGCGACATCGTGCATGTTGCGTCCGTCGATTCCGATGACGGTCAGACGGTCATCCGACGTCGTGAACGCGATCCGCGTGCCGTCCGGCGAGACCCAGGTAGTGAGTGCACCCTTGGGTCCGGAAATGGCCCGTGCTTCGAGCTCGTTGACGCGCCGCACATACAGCTGCCGGCCCGATGCCGCCGACCCGGCATACACAATCGCCGAACCATCGGGCGTGATCGTCGGGGCGCGGCCGATCGCGGCATCGGCGATCGGCGTGATCACGAAGCGTGACGGCGGCGCACCCGATGGCGATGGCGCCGCGTCGCGTCGGGTCGCAAACATGGCCGCTGCCGCCAGCACCCCAGCCGTTGCGACGGCGATGGCTCCAACACGGAGCGCGCGATGTGCACGCGGCGTGCTGGCGACAGGTACGCTCAGTGCATCGTTACTTGCGTCATCGAGTGCCGACACGAAGCCGGACGCCGACGGAAACCGGTCAGCTGGTTGCTTGGCCAGTGCGCGCTCGATCACCTGCGACACCGCGCGCGGAATTCCGTCGCGCAATGAATGCACCGATGTCGGTTTCTCGGCGCGCACTTTCGCCAGCACACCCTGCGACGTGCTCGCCAGATGCGGCGGGTCGCCCACCAGCATCTCGTACAAGATCACGGCGAGCGCATAGACATCCGTGCGCGCATCGATCAGCGCAGCGCCGGATGCCTGCTCGGGCGACATGTACTGAGGTGTGCCGATCATCACGCCGGATTCTGTCAGCCTGCCCGTGTCAAGCGCCGCAGTCGCGAGTGCGATGCCGAAATCACAGACGATCGGCTGCTCATCGCGGAGCAGGATGTTCTCGGGCTTGAGGTCGCGGTGCACGATGCCGCGTCCGTGCGCGTGCTCCAGCGCCCCAGCCACCCCGCGTACCACCCGCATTGCGGCGTCCAGCGACAGCGGGCCCGTGCGCCGCAGCCGCTGGCGTAGCGTTTCGCCGTCGACGAACGGCATCACGTAGAAGAACAGCCCCACCGCCGCGCCAGAATCAAACACGGGCATCAGGTTCGGATGCTGCAAGCCCGCGGTGACGCGAATCTCGTCGAGAAAACGCTGTTGATGCGCCGACGTCGTCGCCAGTGGCGGTGTGCTGTCCGAGAGCACCTTCACGGCAACCTGCCGCTGATGCCGCAGGTCATCGGCCCGGTAGACGGACGCCATGCGTCCGCTCGCAATCCGCTCGCGCAATACGTATCGGTCCGCCAGAACCTCCTGCATCAATCGCAGTTCCGCGTCGTGTACAGGCGAGAGTTCAAGGAAGCCGCCGAGTTGCGCGTGCGCCTGCAACAGCGACCGAACATCCGCCGCGAGCGCCGGTTCGTTCGCAGTGGAGCCGGTGATGAAATCCTCGCGCTCACGCTCCGGCAGATCGAGCGCCGCGTCGAAGAGCGCGGTCGCGCGTTCATATCGTGCGCGCGCACCAGTGGATCGTTGATCGTCCATCACAACTCCGACGAATGCAAATGACGATAGAGCCAGCTGCGCGCCTTCGCCCAATCGCGCTTGACAGTCCGCAATCCGATACCGAGAACTGCCGCGGTCTCGTCTTCCGTCAGACCACCGAAAAAGCGACACTCCACAACCTTCGCCTGTCGCGGGTCGAGCGTGGCCAGTTCGGTGAGTGCCTCATCGAGTTCGACGAGTGACGTGTCCTTGTCATCGAGCACGACGGCGCGATTGAGGTCGGCCACATCGAGTGACAGCGGCGTCTCTGCGCCACCGCGCTTGGCGGCAGTGGTCCGGCGCGCGTGCTCGACAAGAATCCGGCGCATTGCAGTGGACGCAATGCCCAGGAAGTGAGAACGATCCTCGAACGCGCTTCCGCCGCCGTTGCTCAGCCGCAGGTAGGCCTCGTGTACCAGCGCGCCAGTCTCGAGCGTGTGCCCGATCATCTCGCGTCGGAGCTGCGAGCGTGCGAGCACCCGCAGCTCGTCATAGACGAGCGCAAAGGCCGCATCGAAGGCGGCGGTGTCGCCCTCTGCCGCCCGCCGAAGCCATTCCGTGACTGCGCCAGCATCAGTCATCTGTCTCCGTTATCCGTCTCGGAATTCCCGGCCGTGGCTCGATTCGCCGGTGATCGGCGCAGGTGGTGATGACAGCACTCCGACTGCGACCGCGCGCGGAGCCACGTCCACCGTGCTGCCGTCCACCGTCCCACCGTCGCCGAGGAATCTCATGCATAGCCGAATCGTACTCGCAATCGTCGCACTTGTCGTCTGCACCGGATGCAGTGATACACCGACCGGGGGCTCCACCGCGTCCGAAGGACGGGCGCTCTCCCCCGGCGAGACCACGGCGTCGGAGCGGTGGATGCGCGCGACGCGGGCCATCGTGGGTCGCCGCGAAGTGGGCAGCCCCCTGCTCATCGCGAGGAATTTTGCGCTGGTGGCCGTCGCGGAGTACAACGCCTCGGTCAGCGCTGGCGCCGGCGCGGCGGTCGGCGGAAGGAAGCCCTCCGAGGCGGGCGCGGTGGCCGGTGCGTCGGCCGCGGTGCTGCGCGCACTGTATCCGGTGGAAGACACGGCCGTGACCGCGCAACTCGCCTCGGACCGCGTCTATTTCGCGACCGTGGCCGGTGAATCCGCGTACGACTTCGCTGCGGGTGAAGCCATCGGCAATCAGGTCGCGGCGCAGGTCCTGGCCCGAGCCGCAGCCGATCGGACGAATGCGGTGTGGACCGGCACGATTCCGGTCGGCGCTGGCTTCTGGACCAACGCAGCGGCGCCGGCACAACCGGTGCTGCCGCTCTGGGGACAATCAAAAGGGTGGTTCCTGACATCAGGCGACCAGTTCCGACCGGCTGCACCGCCCGCGGTGACCTCAGCGGAGTTTGCGACGGCGATTGCCGAAGTCCGAGCTTTCACGGCAAATCGGACGGCGGAACAGCTTGCGCTCGCGCAATTCTGGCAGTTCGCGTCAGGGCCAGCAGGGCCAATGGGACACTTCACCGAACTGGCAAGCGGCCTCACCTCATCGGCGTCGTACAACGAACGTCGCACCGCGCGAGTCTACGCCGTCTTGCACATGACGATGATGGACGCCACGATTGGCTGCTGGGACGCCAAGTACGCATACTGGTTCATCCGTCCGTCTCAGGTGGATGGCGCCATTACCACGCCTGTGGGTCGACCGAATTTTCCCGCCTATCCCTCGGCGCACAGCTGTATATCCGGTGCGGCAGCCGAAGTTCTGTCGAACCTTTTTCCGGCGGCCAGACCGGCGATGGACGCACGGGTCGTGGACGCCGGTGTCTCGCGAATCTACGCCGGCCTGCACTTTCGGTTCGACATCACTGCCGGCAACGTCATCGGCGTGAAAGTGGCGGCGCTCGCGCTCACTCGGGTACCGGCGGCAAACGCCCTCATTTCCTTACAGTAGTCCGACCGCCGCGTGGCGTGCGGCCACGGTCGCGCGCCATCATTGGGGGGGGGTCGCCCCGACTGCAAGCTTCAGCTCTCCTCGTGGTCCTGTCACTCTGCAGTACGACAACGTGGCGGGGCTGCGGACGATCTGGCGGTGCGCATCCAGCGGTTGGCCACGGCGCCTTCGCGACCCGACCAACCGCTGCACCTCCTGCTGGCACGCTGACTACCGCACCCGCCGCCGCCGTGCGAGGACACCCAATACCAGCATGCCGCCCGCCATCAGCGCGTACGTCGCCGGTTCCGGTACCGGATTGAACTGCCGGACCGTGAACGCGCTGTGCGTCGCATCAGCCTGCGAAAAATTGTAGAACGCCAGGTTGCCATTGGCAAAGTCGCCATTGATCGACAGCTCGAGTCCGCCGTCAACGAAGACCTGCGACAGGTTCGGCAGCGAGATGAAGCGGAACTCGTAGGTCACTCCTTCCCGCCAGCCGGTGCTGCCCAGTGTGCTGCCGCGCTGCAGCTCCCGCAGACCACCGCCGGCATCCTCCGCAAAGTCGGTGTGCCCCCAGAACTCGTCAGCTGTCAGAATTCCAGTCACGCGTGAGACTGCGAGGCCGCGCAGCGCCAACGGGGAAGCAGGACGAGGGCACAATCCTGACGACGTCTGCGCCGCTCCTGTCCATCCCCAACCGCGCCAGTACTTCGGTGCACATCCGGCGCGGTGCTATCTCCGTGCGCGCTGCTCTCTCGAGACCTGGCCCAAGTCGCTCGGCACCATCGGGACGAAGGTCATTCCCAACTGGGGCGGTGGTGGCGGGGATATGGTGACCCAAAAGGATGGGAGCAGCGTCGTTTCACGCCGACACCGCTGGCGGATGGGGTGCGTGAGCCATACGCGTCGTACGAACAGCAGCCACGGGTGACGCGGGATCACGCCTGGGAGTATGCAATCGTGCAGGAATATCCGCGGGGCGCATTACGCTGATTGCGCGTTCCCCTTCATGCTGCGCTGTCGGGGGTTGTCGGTGGTCATCGAGCGAGAGGGGGGAACGATGCGTGTTTGTCGAGTCGTGCTGGCGTCACTGATGGCGGCGGCGAGCGTGGTGATCAGCGTTCGCGCTCCGTTGGCGTACGCCGGCGCCGTCACCGGATCCGTTGAGCGTGCGACCGTCACTGCGCGCGAAACAGCCCGGCTGCACGCACATTTCGATTCGGTCGATGCGGAACTGCGCGCCGCGACACCGAGGGATTTGCGCGCGTCGCAGCGAGCCGCGCGCGCGCAACTCATGCTATGGCTTCGCGAGTATCGCAACGCCGCACTGTTCCCCGAAAACAATCGCTTCGCCGCCCCGACGCCGTTCTTCGTGGATCATCGCGGTATTCGGTGCGCCATGGGGGAACTGCTGTACCGGTCCGGCCGCGATGACATCGTTCGTGATGTACAGCGTGCACGGAACAACGCCTATATCGTCCAGCTCGTGGATGATCCGCGGCTCGTGGCGTGGCTGGACAGCGTGGGAATGACGGCGGCCGGAGCTGCCCGTGTGCAACCATCCTACGATGGAAGCGGCGGTAACATCATCGATGACGTCGTCGTCTCACCATCGCCGAAGCGCTACCGAGTGCTGGCCGGCACGCTCAGTGCCGCTTCGGTGGCGACGATCGTATTGAACACTGCTGGCCACCGGCCCACAGGTCTGACCAAATGGGCGGGCCTCGCCGTGGGAACGGCCGCCGTGGTTACGGGCGTGGCAGAACGGAGTAACTCGCGGAGCGACACCGAGACATATGCATCTGCCAGCGTGTTCCTTGGCGCGGCGTCGTTCGCGGTTGCGGCCTACCGCGTGTTCGCGCCTGCGTCGAAGGCCATGGTGTCCAGTGCGGGGCGTCGCTTTGACGTGGCACCGACCGTGCTGCAGACTGCCGATGGCCGGAGCCGCGCTGGCCTGGCACTGCGTGCCAGGTTCCGCTAGCGCAGCGACGCGCGCCGGATCGCTCGTCACGCCGCGGAACGTGAGCTGGACGACGAGGACGAACATGTTTCGTGAATCTGCCTTCTGACCCTGGGCGTCCTGGGTCGAGTGCAGTGCGGAGAGAGCGTTTCGGCGGTCACGATGTCCAGATCTCGTGCAGTCGGGCCGCGTCGCACGGCTCCGGCTGGTCCTGCAATCCACCAAGCCATGCGGCGCGACCGAGCACCTGCCCGGGCGTCAATCCAGCCTGACGTAACTCGCGGATGCCGACATCCCCGCGCGACTTGCTCAGCTTCGTGCCGTCGGCGTGACACACGAGCGGGTGATGCAGGAACATCGGCGGCAAAGTGCGGCCCAGCTGAGCCGCGAGCATGATCTGGCGCCCCGTCGATGCGAGCAGGTCGTCGCCGCGGATGACCACGTCGATGCCGTGGCGCATATCATCGACCACGACGGCGAACTGATAGGTCGGTTGTCCGAGGCGGTCGCGCAGCAGGAGTTCGCCGCATTGCCGCGCCGCCGCTAGCTGCTGCGGGCCGTGCCGCAGGTCGTCGAACTGCGTCATGTCCGCGGGCAGCAGCAGCCGACGCGCCGGCGTCTCGTCGGGTGGCACGCCAGCGGTGCGACATGTGCCCTGATACCGAAGCCCGTCACCCCCCAGGCCCTTCGAGGCGATCTCGCGACGAGAGCAGCGACAGGCGTACACACCGCCAGCATCGACAAGGGTCGCGAGCGCCGCCTCGTACACGCGGGGCTCGTCACTCTGGCGGATCGGCGAGGGCATGCCACCGGCCGCGTTGTCGACGTCCAGCCCCAGCCACCGCAGGTCGGCAATGATCGACTCGACATACACCGCCTGCGCGCGCCGTGCGTCGTGATCCTCGATGCGCAGGATCACCGAGCCGCCGAACGCGCGCGCAATGCTCCACACGTACACGGCATTCACGGCATGCCCGAGGTGCAGATGTCCGGTCGGAGCGGGGGCGAAGCGGGTGCGCCAGCGTGCCGGGAGACGAGCCTCCAGTCGCGCCCGGAGCGCCGCGCGATCAGCTTCAGTCATGGCGAGGGTCACAGGGCGCGAATCTGCGCTCGTGCGGAATCCGCCACAATGGTCACCCGTGTGCACATGGCTTACGACAAGGCGTATTTCGACAAGTGGTATCGCAGCCGGCAGCATCGCGTGCGCACGCCGGCGCAGATCCGGCGCATCGTGGCCTTTGTCGTTGGCGCCGCCGAGTACGTGCTGGATCGGCCGGTGCGCACGGTGCTGGATGTCGGCGCGGGCGAGGGGCACTGGCAGCCGATCCTGAAGGCGCTGCGGCCGACGCTGACATATGTGGGCGTCGAGCCGAGCACGTACGCCGTGACGCGCTTCGGCAAGCGGCGCGGGCTGATGCTCGGCTCAGTCGAGCGACTGCATGAACTGCAGTTGCATGAGAAGCATCCCGAGGGCTTCGACCTCGTCGTCTGCTGCGGTGTCCTGAACTACGTTCCCACGCGCGTGCTCGGCTCGGCACTGGAGCAGCTGCAGGTGCACACCGGCGGGCTCGCCTGGCTGGAGCTGTTCACGAAGTACGATGAGATCGAGGGTGATATCGCCATGCTGAAGCCGCGTCCGCCGGAGTGGTACCGGCAGCGCTTCAGCCAGGCGGGGCTGATTCCCTGCGGCCTGCACCTGTATGCGCCACGGGATCTCGCGGCGGGGCTGACCGCGCTCGAGACGGGTCGTATCGACTGACGGATTCGCGGCGCGACACGCGCCCTCGCTGCTCCATGATGCAGCTCCATGCTCGGACTCCTCATTTCACTGCGCATGCGTCCACTTGTCGCGTTGTATCGTGCCGTACTCCTGACGGCCCTTGCTGGCGGCGCGCTAATCGCGCAGACGCTGGATACCATGTCGCTTCAGCACCTGCGCTGGCGCATGATCGGTCCGCACCGTGGCGGGCGTACGGTGGGTGCGGCGGGCGTGCCGCAGAAGCCGGGCTGGTTCTATATCGGCGTGAACAACGGCGGCGTGTGGCGCACGACGGACTACGGACGCGTGTGGACGCCGATCTTCGACGACCAGCCCACCGGTTCCATCGGCGACATCGCCGTGGCCCCATCAAACCCGGACGTGCTCTGGGTGGGCAGCGGTGAAGGACTGCAACGGCCCGACCTGTCGACGGGCGACGGCATGTATCGCTCCATGGATGCGGGGCGCACGTGGGTGAACACCGGGCTGCGTGATGCGCAACAGATTGCACGCGTCGTGATCCACCCCACCGATCCGCGGCGCGTGTTCGCGGCAGTTCTGGGGCATCCGTACGGCCCCAACACCGAACGAGGCATTTTCCGGACGACGGACAACGGCGCATCGTGGGAGCGCGTGCTGTACGCTGGCGCGGATGCGGGCGGCATGGACGTGGCACTCGAGCCGGGCAACCCGAACGTGGTGTACGCCGTGCTCTGGTCCGCACGACAAGCGCCGTGGGAGGTCGGTTCCTCGTGGACGAAACCGTCGCTCAACGGCCTTCACAAGAGCACCGATGGTGGCACCACGTGGCGACGCATCGGGACCGGGCTGCCGACGGCGGCCGATGGATTGGGCCGCATCGGCATTGCGACATCCGCGAGTTCGCCGGCGCGGCTGTTCGCGGTCGTCGGCTCGCGCGTGAAGAGCGGCGTGTACCGCTCGGACGATGCCGGTGAGCACTGGACGCTGGTCAACACCGATCGACGCCTGTGGGAGCGTGACGGCGACTTCAACGAGATCCGCGTCGATCCAGCGAATGCCGACGTGGCGTACATCGCAAACGTCGTCACGTGGAAGACGACCGATGGCGGCGCGACGTTCACTGCGATGCGCGGCGCACCGGGTGGCGATGACTATCACCGCATCTGGATCAATCCGGTTGATTCGAAGCAGCTGCTGATCACGAGCGACCAGGGTGCAATCATCAGCGTGAATGGTGGCGAGACGTTCAGCAGCTGGTACAACCAGCCGACGGCGCAGTTCTACCATGTGAACACCGATAACGCGGTGCCGTATCGCGTCTGCGGAGGACAGCAGGAATCGGGTTCGGCGTGCGTCGCGAGCCGCGGCCGGTATGGACAGACGTCGTTGCGTGACTGGACCCCGGTCGGCGTCGAGGAGTACGGGTATGCCGTGCCTGATCCGCGCGATCCGGACATCGTGTATGGCGGGAAGGTGACGCGCTTCGACCGGCGCACGGGTCAGGTGCAACAGGTGGGACCGAAGCCGGTGCGCGACTCGGGTTACCGCGTCGTGCGTACGGCGCCGGTGGCGTTCTCGCCTGTGGACTCGACGACACTTTACTTCGCATCCAACGTGCTCTGGTCCACGCGCAATGGCGGTCGCTCGTGGACGCAGCGGTCACCGGACCTCACGCGAGTGCGCACCGACGTCACGCCCGCCAACCTCGGGGCTTTCACGCCAGATGATCCGGAGCAGGGTGCACACCGCGGCGTGATCTACGCCATCGCACCGTCGCCGCGGGATGCGCGCGTGGTGTGGGCCGGCACGGACGACGGCCTGATTCACGTGACGAGCGACAGCGGCCGCACCTGGACGAACGTGACCCCGGCAGGAATCGCCCCGTGGTCGAAGATCTCCATCATCGATGCATCCAGACTGGATGCGAACGTCGCCTATGCTGCCGTGAACACATTCCGCCTTGATGACCTTCGCCCGCACATCTATCGCACACGCGATCGCGGTCGCACCTGGCAGCGCGTCGTCACGGGTATTCCTGACGGTGGCATCGTGAACGTGGTGCGCGCCGATCCGGTGCGCCGCGGGCTGCTCTTCGCCGGTACGGAACGCGCAGTCTACCTGTCGCTCGATGACGGTGAGCATTGGCAGTCGCTGCGTCGCAACATGCCGGCGACATCGATCCGCGATCTCGTCATCAAGGATGACGACATCGTGGTCGCGACGCATGGGCGCTCGTTCTGGATACTGGACGGCATTGCGCTGCTGCGTCACACGCCGCTGGCGGCCAGCGGCACGCCATCGATCCACGTGCCCCGCTTTGCGTGGCGCATGCGGTGGAACCAGAACACCGATACGCCGATCCCGCAGGAGGAGCCAGCCGGCGAGAATCCCGCCGAAGGGGTCGCGATCGACTATGTGCTGCCGCGTGGCGCACGCGATGTGCGCATCGAGATCATCGATGACCGCGGGACAATCCTGCGGCGCTATGCAAGCCGTGACAGTGTCGAGGCACCGCTCGGGGACCGGAACATTCCAGACTACTGGATACGGCCACCCGTGGTCGTCGCGCTGACACCTGGCAGCCACCGGCTGCACTGGGACATGCGGCGCACGGCGTCGCCAACGGCCGACCGCAGTTATCCGATTGCCGCGTCGATGCACGACACACCGGCAGAGCCGCGCGGCCCCCTCGTACCTCCTGCCACGTACCGGGTCCGTCTCATCGCCGACGGTACAGAAACGGAACATTTGTTTGTTGTCCGTCAGGTCCCAAATGTGCACATGACAATCGCAGCGCAGCGCTCGGCGTACGATCTCGCTGTATTGTTGCACGATGGCATGACGCGAGCAGGAGCACTTCGTGAGAGCCTCGCAGTGTTTCGTCTGGCAGTCGAGCGACGCCGTGTCGGAGAAGGATCTTCGACTTCATTCGCGCAGCTCGATGCAGGGTTGCGAGTGCTCGAGCGCGGTGACGGCGCTGCCGCCGGTGCCGCGCGATTGATGTCCGAGTTGCAGCAGTTGTTCGAGGCAGTGGATGGCACCGACGCGGTGCCGACCACCGCACAACGGCAGTTTGCAACCGTGCGGCTGGCGGCGCTTTCACGGTTGGAATCTGCTGCCCGCTCGATGCGGGAAGTGCAGGACGGTCGCTGAAAACACTCACGGCCGGCACTGGCAGGCAGACGAGGTGACGG
>JACMPK010000188.1 GCA_014377535.1 Gemmatimonadaceae bacterium | reverse complement strand
GCTGATCGTGCAGGGCAAGTACCAGTTCAAGCCGCCGGTGCCATTCGTGCCTGGGTCGGAGCTGGCTGGCACGGTGCTGGCGATCGGCGATGGCGTGAAGCACCTGAAGGTGGGGCAGGGGGTCGCCTGCTTCGCCAGCATCGGTGCCTTCGCGACGCATGCGGTCGTGAATGCGATGCATTGCGTGCCGTTGCCGCCGGGATTCCCGCCCGTCGATGCGTCGGCGTTCATCGTGACCTATGCCACCACGCATCATGCACTCATCGATCGTGCCCAGTTGCGGGCCGGTGAGACCGTGCTGATACTGGGCGCGGCGGGCGGTGTGGGCACGGCCGCGATCCAGATCGCCAAGACCGTCGGTGCGCGCGTGATCGCTGCGGCGTCGACAGCGGCAAAATGCGCGCTGTGCAAGCACCTTGGTGCCGATGCCACGATCGAGTACGGCACGGAGCAGTTGCGTGATGCGCTCCGCACGATCACCGAGGGCAAGGGGCCCGACGTGATCTACGATCCGGTCGGCGGTGAGCTGTCCGAGCAGGCGTTCCGCTCGATCGCCTGGCGGGGCCGGCATCTCGTGGTAGGGTTCGCGGCGGGCCCGATTCCTTCCATTCCGCTGAACCTCGTGCTGCTCAAGGGCGCGTCGATCGTCGGCGTGTTCTGGGGCGACTATGCGCGTCGCGAGCCTCGGTCGGGCGCGGGGATGATGCTGGAGCTGATGACGTGGTACGGCCAGGGAAAGATCAAGCCCGTCATCGACTCGACGATGCCGATGCGCGACCTGAAGCAGGCGTTCGCACGGATGGCGGCGCGCGACGTGCGCGGGAAGCTCGTGCTCGTGAACGAGTGATCGCCGGCCCCTGGTGATGTCGTGCCGCGCGTTTCCTGCGACGCGCGCGACATGGCGGGTCAGTCGGCCGATGGTGCTGGTACCGCTGCGCGATGGATCGCGGCCCTGATGCGCGAGTAGGCGCCGCAGCGACAGAGATTGCCCGACATCGCCCGATCGATCTCCGCATCGTTTGGCTGCGGTGTGGCGCGCAGCAGCGCGCACGCACTCATCAGCTGACCCGGCTGGCAGTAGCCGCATTGCACGACATCCACGTGGGTCCAGGCGGCGACGAGGCGGTCCGCTTCCGGACCATGCAGCCCTTCGATCGTCGTCACGACACGCGCGCCGACCGCCGACAGCGGCGTGACGCAGGCGCGAACGGGCACGCCGTCGAGGTGCACGGTGCAGGCGCCGCATGACCCGATGCCGCAGCCGAACTTGGTGCCGTGCAAGTGCAGCTCACCGCGCAGCACCCAGAGCAGGGGCGTGTCCGGCGCTGCATTAATTGACACCGTCGCGCCGTTCAGCGTGATCGCGATCATGCCGTGGACTCGATGCGTGCGAGCCGCAGCGGCAGCGGTCGCAGGCGCTGGTTCGTGGCGGCAAAGATCGCGTTCGCAACCGCTGGCGCAATCGGTGGCAGTGGAGGCTCGCCCACGCCTTCCGGGTGTTCCGTGCTTGGAATGATTTCCACCTCGATCACTGGCGTGCCGGCCATGCGGACGGCCTGGTAGTCGTTGAAGTTGCCTTGCTGCACCTGGCCCTTCTCGATCGTGATCTCGCCGTGCAGCGCCGCCGACAGCCCGAACACGATGCCGCCCTCCACCTGCTGGCGGATCATGTTGGGGTTCACGGGAAAGCCGCAGTCGATCACGCACACGACGCGCGTGACATGCAGCACATGTGCGGCGTCCACGCGCACCTCGGCCACCTGTGCGACGACGGAGCCGAATGACGAATGCAGCGCCACGCCGCGGCCCGTCCGGCTGCCGTCACTCAGTGGCTCCATCGGCGTGCCCCAGCCACTCAACGCCGCCACGCGCTGCAGCACGCGTGCGTGACGCGGATGCTTCGTCAGCAGCGCGAGTCGGAATGCGACGGGGTCCTGTCGCGCCATGTGCGCAACTTCGTCGATGAACGACTCGGTGAAGAACGCCTGGTGCGAATGTCCCACCGCGCGCCAGAACCCCACGGGAACAGGCAGCGGCACGGTCTCGTGCGCAATGCGGGCGGCGGGATACTCGTACGCCTGATCGAACGCACCTTCGCTGGTCGTCTTGTCCAGCGGAATGCCTGGCAGGTCGAACAGCCTGCGCAAAATCGGCGGCAGCAGCGCCTGACCTGCCGATGTGTTGCGCCATGCCAGCAGTCGTCCCGCGTCATCGATGCCCGCGGTGAAGCGTGCAACGCATGCCGGACGATAGAAGTCATGTCGCAGATCCTGCTCGCGTGACCAGATCACCTGCACCGGTGCACCATTCGCGACCTTCGCGATGGCTGCCGCCTGCCCCACGAAGTCCACGACGAGCCGCCGGCCAAATCCACCGCCAAGAAACTGCACCTGCACGTCCACATCCCCGTCGCTGATGCCGAGCGCGCGTGCAGCGGCGCGTCGCGCCAGCCCCGGCACCTGCGTTGACGCCCAGACGGTTGCGCGGCCGTTCGCAAATTGCACCGTGCAGTTGATCGGCTCCATCGCCGCGTGCGCGAGATAGGGCGCGCGGTATTCGGCTTCGATGCGGGTGGCGGCCGACTGCAGCGCCATGTCCACGTCACCATGCGAGTAGTAGGCGTGACCGTCCGCGGTGTCGAGCACCTTCGCCAGCCGGTCGATTTCCTGCGCGCTGGAGAGGTCCGCCATCGCACCGTGGTTCCACGTGACCTTCACCGCGTTGACGGCCATCATGGCATGCCACGGCGTATCGGCGACCACGGCCACGCCCGCCGTGCCACCATGGTAGCCATCCACCTGCACCACGTGCAGCACACCGGGCATTGCGGTCGCCGCGCCCGCGTCGAACGACTGCACCGTGCCGCCCAGCGTGGGGCACATCACGACGCTGGCGTATCGCATGCCCGGCAGCGCGACGTCGATGCCGAACGTCGCCGTGCCGGCGAGCTTCGTCGCGTTCTCGATGCGGCGCATCGGCGTGCCGATCAGCTGAAACTGCGCGGCCGTCTTGAGCGGTGCGTCGCCCGGCACCGGCAGCAGCGCCGCGGCGGCGATGAGTTCACCGAATGTGGCGCGCCTGCCCGATGCATGCTGCACTACACCCTTCGCGACAGTGATGTCTGCTGCAGGCACTTGCCACGCATCAGCCGCGGCGCGCACGAGCATCGCGCGCGCGGACGCGCCGGCCTGACGCATTGGAAGCCAGAGGTCCTTCGTGCTCGACGAGCCGCCGGTGAGCATCAGGCCACTGTCGCGTATCACCTTCGCCGTCATCCACTCGGCCGTGCGGCGGATCAGCCCATCGTCATCCGGATGGAACGGCAGTCCATCGACCACGGTCGCGATGTTGTTGTAGATCGCGCGCTGCGGCGACATTTCCGTGCGGACCTGCGACCAGTCGGCATCGAGTTCGTCGGCCAGCAGCATCGCCAGCGTGGTATGAATGCCCTGACCCATCTCGGACTTCGACATGATCACGGTGACGTGATTGTCGGTGCCGATCCTCACCCAGCCGTTGAGTGCGGCTTCGCCCGGCTTCGCGGGCAGCGTGTCGCGGTCGCCAAGCCGTCCGCGCGGCGGCAGCAGGCTCCAGCCGATGCCCAGAGCGCCGGCAGCGGCGACGGTGCGTATCACGAAGGTCCGGCGATTCATGCGGAGCGTGCCCGGCAGGCGTTGAAGGTGTGAGAACTGTGATGATACACCCCATGGGCTGCGCCGGGCGTGGTCAGCGCGTGGTCAGCTTGTGACGATGGCTGGAGGTGTCGCGACGAGTTGCTGGTAGTCCTCGGGCGTGTCCACGTCGCGCAGCGCCTCGGCCGGCCATGCGTGCACCACCGCCTCATCCCGGTGGGCCTTCACGACGGCCTTGCCGCAGCCTTCGCCATGCCAGGCCAGCAGTTCGGGCCAGAGTGCGCGCCGGAAGAGCAGGGGCGGAGCGAGCACGTCTCCGTACTGCGATACCGCGAGCGGCGCACTGTGCATGCGCGCAGTGTCCACGAGCGCGCGCAGCATGGCGCTGGTGACATGAACCATGTCCGCCAGCAGGATCACGGTCGCGTCGACGTCGTTTGGCAGCGCACGCAGCGCGATGTGCAGCGAACCACTGGTCGGGCCGGTGAAGTCCGGATTGCTGACCAGGGTGCAGGTCACGCCGTGCAGTGCGGCGCGGACGTCGTGCTCGTCGCGGCCCACCACCACCACGAGCGGTGCGAGCCCCGCCTCGATCGCGCGCACGGCCGCACGGCGCACCATCGGCACCCCGTCGACCGTGAGCAGCATCTTGTTCGCACCCATCCTGCTCGAGGCACCAGCGGCGAGGATCACCGCGGCAATCTGCGGTTCGGTCACGGCAGCGCCGTCATGTTGCAGCCGTCAGCACGACGGCTCGTGCATGCACACTCACCTTGAAACCGCAGCAGCATGAATGGGTGCCGCACGGTCACGCAGTGACGCGAGTCGGCGCCCGGATTTCACCGCAAGGATCTCGGCCAGCACGGCCAGCGCCACCTGTTCCGCGCCGTCCGTGCCGATATCCAGGCCCACCGGTCCGTAGATGCGGGCCGCTGCATTCGCGATCCCTTCACCACCAATGCGCGCGAGAATCCTCTCGGTCCGTTGCCGCGGGCCGAGGATGCCGAGGTAGCAGGCAGGCGTCTGCAGCAGCGCGCGGAGGTAGTCCGTGTCGTCGGTGAAGTCATGCGTCATCACGACGGCGAAACATGACGCGTCGAGCACCAGCCGCTCGTTCAGTTCCGCCGCGCTGGAGTGCAGCAGGCGCACGACATCGGGGAAGTGCGCGCGGACCAGCAGCCCGGGGCGACGATCCACGACCACCACGCGGAAGCCCACCTCGCTGGCCAGGCGGGCCAGCACGCGCGCGTCCTGGCCTGCGCTCACGACCACCAATCGCGGCGGCGGCTGCATGGCGTCCACGAACAGCGTGACGCCGCACACCACCTGCAGGTGCGACGCGGCGCAGGCACTCCACTGGCGTGCGTCGGCCAGAACACGCGCGTCGATCAGGTCGTCGCCCAGTGTGCCGTGCACGTTCGTGCCCGCAATCACCATGCGCGGCGCTTCACCAGTCACGCTGCCGACATCCAGCCGCGTGATGACGAGAAATGCCGCTTCCTCACTCAGCGCGAGTCGTTCCGCCTCACGACTTGAACACACCGGCTCGACGAGGATCTCGACTTCACCATCGCACCCCACGCCAAGATCCCACGCGCTGATTTCGTCCGACCCGCCGCAGTAGCTGCGCCGTTCGCACACGCCGCTCGCGATCACGCGCAACGCCACCTCGCGCACGTCAGCCTCGAGGCAGCCGCCACTGACGTTGCCCACGCTGCTCTCATCCGCGGCGACCACCAGCTTTGCGCCCTCGTGCCGGTATGCTGAACCGTTCACGCGCACGACCGTCGCCAGCGCCGCACGCCCGCCCGATGCATGCAGCGACGCCAGCCGGTCAAGGACCTGTCGCGTCTCCAGCCACTGCTTCACCGGGCCGTAGTCCTCAGGCCCAGCTCAGGTTGTGCTTCGACAGCGGCAGCGAGCGAACCCGCTTGCCGGTCGCTGCGAAGATCGCGTTGCAGAGCGCCGGCACCACCGGCGGCAGCGCCGGCTCACCCATGCCCGTGGGCGGGTACTCGGTGGTGCGGAAATGCACCTCGATCAGCGGGGTCTGCGTGAGGCGGATCAGCGGGAAGTCATTGAAGTTCGACTGCTTGGTGCGGCCACCCTCGATCGTGATTTCCTGCAGCAGCGCTTCACCGATGCCATCGATCACCGAGCCGTGCACCTGATTCAGCGCGCCTGACGGGTTGATGATCTGGCTGCCCACATCACCCGCCACCCACACCTTGTTCACCTTCACCACACCCGCCTTGCTGACACTCGCCTCGACCACCTCGGCGAAGTAGCCGCGGTGCGAGAAGTAGGTGGCAACGCCGATGCCCGTGCCCTTCGGCAGCCTGCGCGTGCCCCACCCCGACTTCGCCGCCACCAGTTCCAGCACGCCCTTCATGCGCGAGGCGACCATCGTGCCGCGCGGTGCCTCG
>JACMPK010000187.1 GCA_014377535.1 Gemmatimonadaceae bacterium | reverse complement strand
CCGCCGCGCCACCCCCGGCCGAGACGCGGGCGGCACCGGCCGCACCGTCGGCATCGGCACCGCCCACGGCGATGCCGCCCGTCGATCATCACGCGTCGGAGCAGGCACTGCACGCCGCCGACACCGGTGGTCGCCAGCTCGCATCACCGCTCGCACGCCGCATGGCCAGTGAGCGAGGCCTGGACATCGCGCAGGTGCGCGGATCGGGTCCGGGTGGTCGCATCATCAAGCGTGACGTGGAAGAAGCGATGTCAGGCAGCGCAGCGCTGCTCGACGGTGCGCGGCCTGCCGCACCCGGTGTCGCTGCTGACGACTACATCGACCAGCCGCTGACGCAGATTCGCAAGACCATCGCCCGTCGTCTCGCCGAGTCGATCGGGCCGGTGCCGACGTTCTACTTGACGGCGGAGTACGACCTCGCGCGCGTGACGGACATGCGCGCGGCGATGGCAGCGATCGGGCCCGAGTTCAAGGTGAGCGTCAACGACATCATCCTGAAGGCTGTCGCGGTGGCGCTGGCACGTCACCGCGACGTCAATTCGCACTGGATGGGCGACAAGATCCGGCAGCACCAGCGCGTGCATGTCGGCATGGCGGTCGCGATTCCCGAGGGCCTGATCACGCCGGTCATCTTCGATGCGAACACGAAGGGCCTGTCGCAGATCAGCACCGAGGCGCGCGAGCTGGCGAAGCGTGCGCGCGAACGAAAGCTGCAGCCGCACGAGTACACCGGCGCGACGATGTCTGTGTCCAACCTGGGCATGCTGGGCATCGACGAGTTCACGGCGATCATCAACCCGCCGGAAGCGGCGATCCTCGCGGTCGGTGCAGTGGAGGACAAGGCGGTCGTCATCGACGGCGCGGTCGAGGTCCGGAAGCGGATGCGCGTGACGATGAGCTGCGATCACCGCGTCATCGATGGCGCACTGGGCGCGCAATTCCTGCAGACGTTGCGTCGCCTGATCGAGAATCCGCTCATGCTGGTCTATTAATTCCATCAGAGAAACTGTCATGGCTTCATTCGACGTCATCATTCTCGGCGGTGGTCCCGCCGGGTACGTCTGCGCCATCCGCGGCGCACAGCTCGGCCTTCAGGTCGCAGTCATCGAGCGCGAGGCGCTGGGTGGCACCTGTGTGCTGTGGGGCTGCATTCCCGCCAAGTCGCTCCTCGAGAGCGCGTCGCTCGCCGTGAAGGTGAAGAAAGCCGCCGAGCATGGCATCACGCTCGGCGAGATCAGCTTCGATTACGGGCCGGCCATGCAGCGGTCGCGCGGCGTCAGCACGCAGAACTCCAAGGGCGTCGAGTTCCTGCTCAAGAAGAACAAGGTCACATACATTCGCGGCCACGGCCGCGTGACGGCGGCCAACAGCGTCGAGGTGAAGGACGCTGACGGCAAGCTGGAGACCCACACCGCCGGCAAGGCGCTCGTGCTCGCGACGGGTTCGCGCGTCCGCGGCTTGCCGCAGGTGGGGCTGGAGCTCAACCGCACCACCGTGCTCTCGTCAGACGACGTGCTGGTCATGGACGCCGCACCGACGACGATGGCGGTGATCGGTGCCGGCGCCGTGGGCTGCGAATTCGCCGATGTGTTCAACGCATTCGGCACGCAGGTCACGATGATCGAGGTCGCCCAGCGCATCCTGCCGATCGAGGACGCTGACTGCTCGGCGGAGCTGGCGCGCGCATTCAAGAAGCGCGGCATCGAGACGGTGGTGGGCGCGAAGATCACGGCGTCGAAGGTCGAGGCCACGAGCGTCACCATTTCGTTCGAGGCAGGCGGTCAGGCTCGCGTGCTCACGGTGGACAAGGTGCTGGTCGCCGCCGGTCGCGCCCCGAACGTCGACGGCTTCGGCCTCGAGGCGCTGGGCGTGAAGAAGTCCGATCGCGGCTTCATCGCCATCAACGAGAAGTTCGAGACATCCGTGAAGGGCGTGTACGCAATCGGCGATGTCGCCGGCAACCAGATGCTGGCACACAAGGGTTCGCGTGAGGGCCATGTGCTGGCCGACATGCTGGCCGGACAGCCGACGCACCCGGTGAACTACGGCAACATTCCCAGCTGCACGTACTGCCACCCGGAAGTGGCGTCCGTCGGCATGACGGAAGAGCAAGTCAAGGCGAAGGGCCTCGCGTACAAGATCGGCAAGTTCCCCTTCTCGGCGAACGGTCGCGCACGCACGTCGGGCGAGACCGATGGGTTCGTGAAGATCATCCGCGACGAGAAGCATGGTGAGATCCTCGGCGCACACATCATTGGCTCGCACGCCACGGAACTGATCCACGAGCTCGTCGTCGCGCGTGAGAATGAGTTCACGGTCGAGGAGATCGACCTCGCGCTGCATGCACACCCCACGCTGTCCGAAGCCATCGCGGAAGCGGTACTCGATTCCATGGGGAAGATGGTGCACGCGTGAGTACACGCCGCCTGCTGGTGGTGGAACTCGGACGGCTTGCCTTCACGGAAGCGCTCGGACTCCAGCGGGCGGTGTCGGCGGCGCGCATCACGGGTGCAATTCCCGATGATGTGCTGCTGCTGGTGGAGCATCAGGCGGTCGTCACGCTGGGGCGCAGCACCAAGGGCGACAACCTGCACATCCCGGATGCGGTCCTCGCAGCACGCGGCGTGGACCGCTACGAGATCGAGCGCGGCGGCGACGCCACATTCCATGGGCCGGGCCAGCTGGTCGGCTACCCGATCGTCGATCTCAAGCAGCACACGCAGGACCTGCACTGGTACCTGCGGCAGGTGGAGGAGGCGCTGATCGTGGCACTCTCGCACGTCGGCCTCGTGGCGGGGCGCGTGGTGAAGTACACCGGCGTCTGGATCGACGATCGGAAGATCGCATCGATCGGTGTCCACGCACGCGACTGGGTCACGCGCCATGGCTTCGCATTGAACGTGAACACCGACCTGTCGTACTTCGACCTGTTCACGCCGTGCGGCATCGCCGATGTGGTGATGACCAGCACGCAGCGCGAACTCGGTGCGGCGGCGCCATCGCTCAAGACGATGCAGCGACTCACCGCCGCGGCATTCGCGGCGACATTCGCACTCGAGTCCGTCGCGGCGAGCCGAGCCGACCTCGATTCGCTGCTTCCTGCGCCCGCTTCCGTG
>JACMPK010000186.1 GCA_014377535.1 Gemmatimonadaceae bacterium | reverse complement strand
TCGGCTTCTTCGAGCGGCTTCACGACAACGCGATCGGCCAACGGGGTGACCTTGGCGCCGATGGCACTGTTGGTGGTCATCGTCCTTCCTCCAGACCTGACATGTGACATATGTGAGCGCGCGAACCAGTACACGCGCGCATTGTTAGCACTCGAACCACGTGACTGCTAACGGACGTAAGCTAGTCGCCGCGCCAAGTGCGTCAAGCGTGACGATACGAAGGGCACATGGCGGCCGAAATTTTCGACAAGTGCTTGTGTTGCAACGACTTGTGATCCACGCCGCGTCAAGGGGCCACGCCCTACCCGCTCAGTCCGCAAGACGGATCGACAGCAGCTCGTGCGCGATCCGCAGGCCTCGCAGCGTCAGGTCGGCGTCCACGATTTCAAGCGTCGGGCAGAATGGCGCCAACATTGCGGCCAGTCCGCCTGTCCCGATCACCAACGGCACGCGATCCGTCGGCCATTCGGCTTGCAGGCGTCCCACGATGCCTGTGATCGCGTCCACGGCCCCGTACACCACGCCGGAGCGGATGCATTCTTCGGTGCGGCGGCCAAGCACCTGTACCGGCGCGCGCAGCTCCGTCGCCGGCAGCTTCGAGGTGCGACGTGTCAGCGTCTCGAGCGATGTGAGCACGCCAGGCGCGATGACGCCGCCCAGAAACACGGCGTCACGCGTGATGCAGTCGTAGGTCGTGGCGGTGCCGAGGTCCACGACGATGCAATCGCGCTCGTAGATGCGGCTGGCGGCCAGCGTGTTGATGATGCGATCGGCGCCCACGGTCTGCGGCTCCTCGACATCCAGCGTGATCGGCAGCGGACTGCTGGCGTCGATGACCATCGCCTGGACCCCGAAGGCATGCCGGATGCCGTCGACGAGCTGCGACGTCACACCCGGCACGACGGACGCCACGATGGCCGCCGATACCGCGCGGTACGACACGTGCCCCAGCTCCAGCAACCCGCGCAGCAGCAGCGCATGTTCGTGCGGTGTGCGGGAGACGCCTGTGATCACGCGCCAATGCGACGCGATCTCGCCATCGCATGCGACGCCGATCGTGGTCTCGGTGTTGCCGACGTCACACACCAGCAGCATGTGCCTGCTCCTCCGCGTCGTCGCGGAACACGAGTGAACCTGCGACGATCACTTCGTCACCACCGGCCGTGCGAATCACCACGCCGCCGGTGGACGTGATCCCCTGCACCACGCCGGCATGCGGCGCGGTGACGACGCGACCACGCGCATGATCGCGCGCGGCGTAGCGGGCCAGCTCGTTGGCATCGAGCTCGCCGGTGCGTTCAGCGGCAGCCAGCACTGCGCGGACCACATCCACGAGCACTGCTGCACGCGTGCATGCGACGCCGAGCCCCGTCGATATCACGTCCGTCGTGGCCGCAAGGATGTTCACGCCGACGCCGACCACGATCCACTCCAGCACCGCTCCCCGCCACCGCGCCTCGATCAATATGCCGGCGAGCTTCGATCCGACGTGGAAAACATCATTCGGCCACTTGAGCGTCAGCCACTTCCCGCTGCGACGTTCCAGACGCTCGGCCAGCTCCACCCCGATGCGCAGTGACAGCACGCCAGGCGTCGCTGCGACGGCGGGGCGAAGCAGAATGCTGGTCCAGACACCACGACCGCGCGCGGACACCCACGTCTTCCCGCTTCGTCCGCGTCCGGCACGCTGTTCCCCGGCGACGACCACAAGTCCATGCGGCGCACCATCCGCGGCCCGGGCATGTGCGATGTCCATCGTGCTGACGCATTCGTCGAGCACGAACAGATCGGCGGCCCCTGCGTCGGCACGCAGCGTGTCGCTCGCGATGCCATCGTACATCGGCAGCGACAGGCCGTCGATGGTCATCAGCCCTGGCGTGAGTAGATCAGTGCCAGCACCGCCAGTCCCAGCACCCAGCGGTACAGCGCGAACACACCGAAGCTCTTGCTGGAGACGTACCGCAGGAGCACGGAGATGGCGAGCCATCCACTGATGCCCGACGCAAGGATCCCGACGACGATCGGCAGCGTGACGCCCTCGCGCAGCGCCTCAGGCACCTTGATCACCGCGGCGGCCGCCGTGATCGGCATCGACATCAGGAAACTGAATGTCGCAGCGCTGGTGCGATCGAAGCCAAGCGCGCGGCCGGCGGTCATGGTGGATCCGGACCGCGAGACGCCGGGAATCAGCGCGAAGACCTGTGCCATGCCAATCAGCAAGGCATCGGTCCACCGGAAGTTCGTCAGCTGTCGCTCCTGCTTCGCGAAGCGGTCGGCGGCCCAGAGCAGCGTGCCCAGCACGATCAGCGCGACCGCGGTGAGCTTTGGGTCGCGAAAAACCGTCTCGGCGTACTTCTGCAGCAGCAGCCCGCCAATCGCGCCCGGGATGGTTGCGATGACGATGAACAGTGCACGGCGCTGCTCGTCGGTTTCGATCTTCCGAGTGACGAGAATTTCGAAACCCGCGCGTGCCAGCGCGATCCATTCGAGACGAAAATACCAGAGCACGGCCGCCAGCGTGCCGAGGTGCAGCGCGACATCGAATGCCAAACCCGGATCTTCCCAGCCGAAGATGTACGGCACGAGGCTCAGATGCGCGGAGGAACTGATGGGCAGGAATTCAGCGAGTCCCTGGACGATTCCCAGGACGAGCGCATGCAGGACGTTCATGAGGTGGGACGGAGGACAGGACGGAGGACTTGGCGGATGCGCACGACGAGCCGTGCCATCACGGAAGAATTACCGTGCAACAGCGGCAGCCGGCGGCATGGCGAGGGTGCGTGCATGACGTCGTGAGGCGGCGACTGCCAGCGCATCTTCGTAGGTCGCCTCGTACTGGCCGATGATGCGCTCCTCGCTGAACCGCTCGCGCGCATCGGCGGCCGCGGCCCTGCTCATGCGCGCCCATACCTCGTCATCTGACACGATTGCGATTGCAGCCGACGCCATGCCGTCGACGTCACCGACCACGCGCAGCGCACCGGTGATCCCGTCCCTGATCACTTCGGGAATGCCACCAGCACTCGACGCAACCACCGGCACGCCGCAGGCGAGCGCCTCGAGCGCCGAGAGGCCGAAGGACTCGTTGTCCGACGGCAGCAGGAACAGATCCGCGCTTGCGAGCAGCGGTGCGACATTGTCGATGCGTCCCAGGAACTGCACACGGTCGGCGACGCCGAGCTGTCGCGCCTCTTCCTGTGCGAGGCCGCGATCGGGTCCATCACCGACCATCACCAGCGTGGCCGGTACTGCCTGCACGACCTGCGCGAAGATGCGCACGACGTCGACTGTGCGCTTCACCGCGCGAAAGTTGCTGATGTGCATCAGCACCTTGCCGGGCGAGGCGACGAGGCCCTCGAGCGCGCCCGGATACCGTGCACGATCGTAGACCACCGGATCGATGAAGTTGTGGATGACCTCCACCGAACATCCGGTGCACCCGAACGCGTTGACCGTCTCGCGCTGCAGGTGCTCGGAGACGGCGGTGATGCGGTCCGACTTCTCGATGGAAAACTTCGTGATGGCCCAGTACGACGGATCCTGTCCGACGATCGTGATGTCCGTGCCGTGCAACGTCGTGACGACGGCGACGTCGTCGCCCGTCTCGCGCAGCATCTCGCGCGCGATCCAGGCGCTCGTCGCATGCGGAATGGCGTAGTGGCAGTGGAGCACGTCGAGCTTCGCGCTGCGCACCACTTCGTGCATGCGCACGGCCAGTGCCAGGTCGTACGGCGGATACTCGAACAGGGGGTAGCGGCCCACATCCACTTCATGGAAGAACACACGCGGCAGGAACGCCGGCAACCGGAAGGGCTGCGCGTAGGTGATGAAGTGGATTTCGTGCCCACGCGCAGCCAGCGCGATGCCCAACTCGGTCGCCATCGCGCCTGAGCCGCCATACGTGGGATAACAGGTGATGCCGATCTTCACAGGTGCTCCGACAATGAGGCGATTCCGAGCCACGCCGCCGCGCCTGACAGCGCATCAGGCGACGTGGGATCCAGCAATGTCACGCGAGCTGCCGGCAACTGGTGCCGGAACCAGGTGCGCTGACGCTTGGCATACTGCCGCGTGTCGATGATCGTACGCTCGATCGCCGCGGGGCGCGATACCTCGCCTGCCATCGCGGCGCGCAGCATCGCGTAACCGCATGCATTCCAGGCCGGTGCGGAGCGTGGCACCACCGCCTCGAGCTGCGCCACCTCGGCCTCCCAGCCCCGGGACAGCATCTGCGCCACGCGTCCTGCAATCCGGTCGCGCAGCGCGACACCCGGATCGACCAGCAGGTAACGCGCCTGCACCAGCGCCGGACGGGCATTCTCCACCAGCCATGCACTCAGCGGACGACCGGTCAGCATGAAGGTCTCGAGGGCGCGGAGCAGCTGCGTGCGCCCGAGCGCCGCCCGTGCCGGATCCACCGCGGCGCACCGTCGGCGCAGTTCGTCAGTTGTGAAATCCTCGAGCTCGAGCAGCACCGCGCGACGTTCCTCGGGGTCCATAGGCGGTGACTCGAACAACGGCGAATCCAGCGCACGCAGGTAGAACCCGGTCCCTCCGACCACGATCACAGGCTGCCCGTTCGCATCCGCGTCCGACATCCACTGCAGCGCATTGGCCGACCAGTCGGCCGCAGAGTAACGCTCGGTTGGGTCGATGACGTCGATCCCGCGATGCACGACCGCTGATTGATCGGCGATTGACGGCTTTGCCGTGCCGATGTCGAAACCACGATAAACCTGTCGCGAGTCGGCGCTGATCAGCATCGCCCCCGTGCGCTGCGCGAGCGCCATCGCGAGCGTGGACTTGCCGGCGGCCGTGGGACCGCAGATCACGGCGACATCACGCACGCCCGAACCGCCGCTCCAACTCGTCCCATCCGAGCTGCACGATGGTCTGCCGGCCATGTACATCGTGCGCCGGCAGCGTGGTCTGCGCCAAGTCAGTGTACAGCGCACGCATCTCTGCCAGCGAGAGCACATCGCCGGCCTTGATCGCGGCCTTGCACGCGACGGTCATCGCCAGTCGCTCATGCCGCGCCGCCGTACTGGCGATGCGATCGCCGGCCAGCGAGGCGAGTGTCTCGCGCAGTGCACGCTCGGCGTCGAAGCGATGGTGCGGCATCGGCACGCTCTGCACCACCAGCGTCTGTCCACCAAATCCCTCGATGCCGAATCCGAGGGCGACGAATGCATCGCGATGCGCCTCGAACGCATCCGCCTCCGCGGGGCTCAGGTGCAGCGTGAGCGGAAACAGCAGCGTCTGCACGATCGCGTCGCCGCCGGTCAGCTTCGTCATCAGCCGCTCGTAGAGCACGCGTTCGTGCGCCGAGTGCTGGTCGATGAGCACCACGCCGTCATCGCGCTCGAAGAGCAGGTAGGTGCGCCGCAGCTGGAGCAGCGGCGGCACCTCGATCACGTCAGCCGCCGGTGCAGACGAGACATGGGCGGCGTGGCCAACAGGCTGCAGCGCGGACTGCGATGTGTCGGCATGCGCATCAGTGACCGCCGTGTCGCCCGCTACCTCGAATGACGTCAGGTCGCCCGACGGAAACAGCGGCGAGTGCCGCGGTGCCGCGCGCAGCAGGCTGACATCGGCAACGCTGCCTCCCGACGACCAGGTGCGCTCCGCACCGAAGCGTGCACCAAACATCGGCGCGGCGGCCGCAACGCCGAGCGCACGTCGCACGACTGCTTCGACGACGCGCTCGATCGCCCAGCGGTCATGGAAACGCACCTCCGCCTTCGCCGGATGCACGTTCACGTCGACCGCATCGCCCGGCACGCGAATGTCGAGTGCGAGCGATGGGCGCGCACCCGAGGGAATCGTGGAGTGATACGCCGCCTCGGCCGCACGCACGAGGCCCACGTCGCGGATCGCGCGACCATTCACCATCAGGAACACCCGCCGCGAACCCAGCCCCACGTTTGCCGGCTGCTCCACCAGCCCGCGGACGTGCACGGGCCCCTGCACATCGTCCACATCGATCATGGTCTGCGCCGTCACGCCTGGCCACACGCTCGCGAGCCGCTCGCGCCACGTGCGCGCCGGCACCGCCGTGAACATCGTTTTGCCGTCATGCGTCGCCGTCAACCGCACGTCGCGACGCACCAGCGCGATCGTATCGAGCATGTCGGAAATCGCGCGCCATTCGCCGCGTGCACTCTTCAAAAACTTGCGCCGCGCCGGCACGGCGTGAAAGAGTTCCGTGACCGTGATCGTGGTGCCGCGACGACGCGCGATCGGCTCCACCTGCTGCCGCACGCCCTGCGCGACGGTAACCCGTGTACCGGCACCATCCTGCTCCGACGTCTCGAGCGTCAGCAGCGACACCGATGCCATCGCAGGCAGGGCTTCGCCGCGGAACCCGAAGGTCGCGACGCCAACCAGGTCGTTGGCAGAGCGGATCTTGGAGGTTGCGTGACGTGCCAGCGCGAGTACGGCTTCCGGCTCCGACATGCCGACGCCGTTGTCACGGATGCGGATCAGCCCACGTCCTCCATCCTCGATCTCGACGCCGATTTCTGTGGCACCGGCGTCGAGTGCGTTCTCGATCAGTTCCTTGACGATGGACGACGGTCGCTCGACCACCTCGCCGGCGGCGATCTGGTCAGCGACGGCGGAGGCGAGAACGGCAATGCGCGACATGCGGCAAAGCTACGGGAGCGGCGACGGACTGGCGATGCGCGCCTCGGCGAGCGCCACGTCGCGCGCGTCGTCCAGCGCCAGCGAGCGCACGGCGTCGCTCTCCACCCAGCCATGGCGCCCGCCATCGAGCGTCAGGTGCGACCATCGATCGGCGACCGAGTCGCGCGTCGCGATCTCGCCGGCGCGCGCCCGCGAGCGTGCCTCGCCGGCCAGCACCGGGTCCGTGCGCAGTGCCACATCCCGACGGACCACGATGTAGTGATCGCCATCGTGCGAACGTTCGGCAAGCAACACCAGCGTGGCGCCGGCACCGATGACCAGGAGCGCTGCCAGGAGCGGCGCGTTGCCGATGGCCGCGTGGCGCCAGCGCCATATCGCACCCGCCAGCGAAACGACCACGGTCACCAGCAGCAGTGCCATCCACGCCTCGTTCGTGGAGATGGGCACGATCACGGCACCGAGACTGGACGGCGGCGCGTGTTCGGCGAGCAATGTGCGGGCCGATGTCAGCCGCGGAGCAAGTCGCGCGCTGCGCTGCCAGGCGATGATCGCACCACCGGTATCGGCGCGCATCCAGTGCGCCGCGCCAAGGTTCGCCCACGTGGCGGCACTCTGCGGCTGCCGCGCGGCCACGGTTGCAAATGCGGCCGCCGCCTCGGTGAAACGCTGCCGCGCATACAGCGACTCGCCGCGCGCGAAGTCTGCCGGCTGCGCGTGCGTGACCTGTGCTGCGACGAGGAACAGGGCGATCGCACGAGCCGTCGCCTTCAGGCGCTCGAGCGCAGGCAATGACATTTCGGTGCGAAGCTGTGCAGTCACGGCCGACGCCTCGCCGGCCAGTGCGGTCAGCACCGCGGCGTCGTTTCTGTCGGTCTGGCCGAACGTCAGCATGTCCAGCCGCTGCAACAGCGCACCGGCGGCCTCCGCGGTCGTCGTCGTTGCACCGGCGCGTCGCAGGCGCTGCACGATGTCGCCGGCCGCAAACGGCTCGTCACTGCGCAGTTGAGCCATCGGCAGCAGTCCCTGCACGAACGTGCGTCGCACTCCGGCCGCGTCAGTGATCGAGCGTGGCGCAACAGCACGCGTCGTGGCCCGACGGTCGCGCGATGACGCCTGCGGTATCGAATACCAGGTGCGTCGCACGACGAGCGCGAGCCACGGTATGCCCAGTGCCACGATCAGCAGCCGAAACCACAGCTGCTCCGTGATGTCCGCGACAGGCTCGACGCGCCATGCCTGCAGCGGCACTGCGGCGATGGTGCGGTCATCCGCTGCCTCGGCGATGATCGTGCCCGGTGCGACACGCAGGGCTCCAAGTGGAACGAGCCGCTCCTCGTAGGTACCGCGCACGGGGTTGAAGAATCCGTAACGCACGGCCCCCAGCGGGACGTCGCCATCCCGTCGCGGCGTGAGCAGGAAGCGGAACGTCTTGCTGCCGCGCACCAACAGGTCGCTGGTGTCCACGCTGATCGACTCGCCCGCCGGACTGACCGTGACGTCGGGAATGCTGATCACAGGTGGCGGAAGCATCTTCACGTTGCCCGCACCTACGACATCGATCGTCAGCTGCACGGCATCGCCGACCCGACCCGTGCCGCGCTCGACGCGGGCGCGCACATCATACACGCCGACGGCGCCGCCGAACGACGTCGGCCGTCCCTGGCTCGGCAGCTCGCGCACAATCACCGAACGTACGGGTGTGTTTGCCGTCTGTCGTTCCTGCCTGCCGAACATCGTGCCTGCGGTGCCCAGCGTGTAGGCAAGCCGCGCCTGCGGAATGACGAGTGTACCCGCACGCAGCGGAAACAGCGCCCGTGCGAAGATGAATGGCCGGTACGTCGCGCCGCTCACTTCGCGGCTCGGCAGCGCATCGTTCACGACCGGCAGGTCGTACGCCACGGCGCCGTCCACCGATGGTGCGACGTACTCGGGATTGCGCTGCAGCCGCTGGCGAAGCTCATCATCGATGAAGACGCCGACCTGCAACGTGACCTGCTCGCCAGCCCACACCGATTCCGGCGTGACGAGCGAGTGAAAATTGACGGCAGCGCCGCGCGAGAGCGGTGCGCGCATGACGAGCGCCGGCACCGCGTTCGTCGGCGGAGGTCGTACCACGATGTCCCGCGCCGGGCTGATGGCCTGCGACGTTCCGAGCGTCGCCACGACTGGTGACAGCACCAGCGTCCCCGGCGCGATGGCGCGCAGCATGTAGCGCGTCTCGCGCGTTGCGACGGCCTGCCCGAAGCCGCCGCCCAGGCGCGTGACATCCGTCACCAGCTGCAGCGTTGCTCCGGGTGCAGAGGGTGCAGTCAATCGCGGCGCCGTGTTGCCAGGGGCCGTGGCGCGAAGCACCAACGGCACCGCAGCCCGAGCGGCGACCGTGTCCGCGACCTGCACGGAGACTGAAATCTGGAGCAGCAGGCCAAGTGTCATGCTCACCAATCGCGCACTCCGGTTACGTCACGACGGCGACCATCGCGCTGCTTGCGCGCCTGCACATCGCGTTCATCTCGCGCAGCGCTGTTCAGCACGGCGTCGGCACGCTGCTTGTCCAGCTCCTGCTGGCCCTTGCTCGGCGGCGGATCCGGTGGCGGGGGCTGGTGTCCACCCGCGCCGCCGCCACCGGCCGTGGGATGGGGCCGCCGGGCGCGCCGGCGG
>JACMPK010000185.1 GCA_014377535.1 Gemmatimonadaceae bacterium | reverse complement strand
CGTGCCTGACAGGCGCCGGAAGCGACGCGTGGGACGCAGCGTCTGCCTGGTGATCGAGTTGCGCATGCTCATGTCGTTCACCAGGATCACGAAGCCGATGTCATTGGCTTCCATGCCTGCGCCGGCATACCGCATGTTGGTCGAGTAACGAAGCGAGCCCGCAAGCTTCTGGAGTCCCAGCGAGTAGACGCCGCCGTTCATCGAGGTGCGGGTGGGATCATACTGCTTCTCGTGATCCGGGCGCTGCCAGAAGTGCACGCTGCTGCGCTGCGTGGCGGCTATCGCTTGTTGGCTGCCGTTCACACCCACCTGGCCGCTGTAGCCTGAGATCTCGTACGTGTTTCCCGCAAAACGATGGAATCCCTGCACGAGCAGTACACTCGCGTCGCTTCGGAGCAGGGGCCTGGTCAGGGAGTCCAGTGTGCGACGTGTGTCCGTGACCATGATGCCGACCTGCGAGCTGCCGCCGCGCATCTCCTTCACCATGCGGGCCGCGAAGTAGTTGGTCTGCGGCTCGATGGTGTTGCCGCTGATGCCGACCTCGCGCCGTGTCACGGCTTCGGAAATGCCGATCGACACGCCCTTGCCGATGCGTCCCGTGACCTTCGCGGCACCGAGAATCGTCGTGAAGGCGGGATCGGCAGCCGAGGTGCGCAGCTGCGGTGTGCGACCCACGCGGCGCGTGTAGAACAACCCTTCGCAGGGTCCGCTGCAGCGGAACAGCGCGTTGCCCTCGAGAAAGAACGGGCGCCGCTCGTCGAAGCGCACCTCGAAGGCGCTGAGGTTGAGCAGCGCCGGATCTGCCTCGACCTGGCCGAAGTCAGGATTGACGGTCGCCGTGGCCGTGAGCGCCGAGCCGAGTCCGACCTTCAGGTCGGCGCCGGCGGTGATTTTCTGCGGGTGATTCCAGCCAGTCGCCGAGCGCTGGGTGACGTTCTTGGTGACGGTATACGGCAGCAGCTCCACGCGGTGTCCGCCACCGATGCCGCGGATGCCGGTGAGTGTGCCGAGCTGCGACACGAGCGTGGAACGCGAGCCGCGAAACACTGGCCACGAATCGCGCTGGCTGATGCGCGTGATGTCACGCCACACACCAAAGCCGAACGTGTGCTCGTCAGCCGCGTTGAAGCGGAGCTGGCTGAACGGCACCTTGAACTCCGCCGTCCAACCCAGCGAGTCGATGCGCGCCGACACATCCCAGACACCGTCCCACGACATGTCCTCGACATTGTCGGAGTGCATGGCGGCATCGCGTTGCACACCGGCGGGATTCACGATCAACTCCACGCCGGTGCGTCCGTCGTGATATGCGTCGAACAGGATCTTGATCTGATCGGAGTTCGTGCGCACGTCGCGACGCGACAGCAGGCTCACGATGGAATCGGGGTGCGGGTCGTATGCTCGCACGAACACATACATGTTTTTTGCGTCGTAGACTACACGCGCGGTGGTGCGAAACGCGGTGGGCGCATCTTCCGCCGGGGCGAACTGCCGGAAGCCGTCGATCAGCGGGGCTGCCTGCCAGACCGCCTCGTCGTCACGTCCGTCCAGCACCGGTGGCCGGTCGATCCGCATGGCCAGCGCGGATGCCGGTGCCGCCTTTGGTGGCGTCTCGGGATCGGATGCGCGCGCCGACAGGGGCAGCGCCAGCAGGGCGAGGGCGCAGCAGGTGCGGATCAGCGACACGGAAACAGATGCGGAGGAGGTGTGGCGGCGGAGTTCGACATCTACGCAGCCCGCTCCGTGCATGTTGCAAATGCCGTCTGCGCGTATCGGCGCTGGCGCAGCGCGTTCCTGCCGGGCTGATTTGCCGCATGACCGAACCACTGCTCGCCCCCGCTCGGCAGCGCCGGATGCCACCGATCGTGGTGGCGCTGCTGCTGCAGGTGCTTGGTGCTGCGCTGACGGTCGGTACCGCGTACCCGCTGGCATCGGCCGGGCTGACGATGCCGCCCCTCGGCGCGGCGTTCATGACTGGCGCGTATGCCGCAATATTGGCGCGCCTCGCGCGGCTCGATACCTGGTGGCTGGTCATCCAGCTCTGCTTCGCGCCGCTGGTAGTGGTGGCATCCGCAGCGTCACTGCCGCCGTGGATCTGGATCACGCTGTTCATGGCTCTGGTGGCCATCTACTGGTCCACATTCCGCACGCAGGTCCCGCTATACCTCTCCAGCATCAAGGTGCGGCAGGCACTGGTGCCGCTGCTGCCGACGGGTCGCTTCACGTTCATGGATGTGGGCTCGGGCGTGGGCGGTGTGCTCACCGATCTCGCGGCTTCGCGCAGCGATGGCGAGTATCACGGCATCGAATCCGCGCCATTTCCCTGGCTGGTGAGCTGGCTCCGCATTCGCACCGGCGGGCACCGCAACTGTCACGCGCACCTCGGCAGCCTCTGGAATCAGGACCTGTCGAAGTACGACGTGGTGTTCGCCTACCTGTCGCCCGTGCCGATGGCGGCGCTGTGGGCCAAGGTGCAGCGCGAGATGCGTCCCGGGACGATGTTCATCAGCAACAGCTTCACGATCAGCGCTGCTGCGCCTGACCGTGTCGTGCAGGTGGATGATCTGCATCAGTCTCGCCTGCACATCTGGACCCGAAGGTGAGCTGCCGGCTCAGCTTGAGTGCGCGCGTGTTGTACGACTGATTTTTTCGCTCGAACAGATGCCGAACTCCTTTTATCCGGAATCCCTGATGCCGCCTGAAACGATTGCGCCTGCAGTGACCGAGCCGCGCGCGCTGCTTTTTCCTGAACTCGATGACGAGCTGCCCTGACGCGCGCACTGCTGTCCCTGGTGCCGTGGGAGCAGGCCGATTTCAAGCCGCATCCCCGCTCGATGAAGCTCGGCAGCCTTGCGACGCACGTGGCGCAGCTACCGAACTTTCTTACCGTCCTGGCGACGACGGATGTGCTGCACTTCAAGCCGGAAGAGTTTACGCCGCCGGCGATCGGCAGCACGGCCGATCTTTTGTCGCTGTTCGACACCGAGTCGGCGAAGATGCATGATGCCCTGGCGCAGCTGGACTGGGCGCGCTTGGATGGTTTGTGGAAGATGATGATGGGCGAGCACACGATCATCGACAACAAGCGCGGATACCTGCTGCGCCACAAGGGCGTGAACCATCTCGTACATCACCGCGCGCAGCTCGGCGTGTACCACCGCCTGCTGGATGTAAAGATTCCGGGTTCGTACGGCACGTCAGCGGACGAGATGTGATG
>JACMPK010000184.1 GCA_014377535.1 Gemmatimonadaceae bacterium | reverse complement strand
TGGAACACGCGCTCCATCGTCCACGCCTGCTGCACGCGCTCCACGAGACGGGCCTCGTCACCGGCTGCGACCACACCCGGCTGCAGCACGGCGTTGTACCACCCAGACGCCGCGTTCCGCTTCACGTCGCCCAGCAGCTGTGGGCGCATCCAGCGACGCGTCAACGTGGCACATGGGCCGCGTGGTTCGCTGATCCGCAGCACGCAGTCACCAATGGCCCAGCTGTCACCCAGGCAGACGTTCGCCTCCGTCAATCCGTCCACGGTCAGGTTCTCGCCGAACGCGCCGAAGCCATATCGGCTGGCATCGATGTCCGGCGACATCTGGCGCAGCGCTGCGGCATGCGCCACCGCGTGTGGGGCGAGCGACATATTCCACTGCTCGTAATGCGCTGCACCGTAGACAAGCACGGCCTTCATCGGCCCACCGTGATGCTTCTTCTCCTTCTGCGCGTCGCCATGCAGGCCCAGTGGGCCGACCATGATCGCGTGGAGCTGCGCTGACTTCAGGATGGCAGAGCGCCATGCGGTCACGGGACCTGCGGGGACGCGCGCTGAGTGCAACAGCCGGATTGGTCCGGCGAACACCGCGCGAACGGAGCCGCGCTCGGCGAGTACCGACGGTGAGAGGCTCGACATGCGGGAAAACGTAATGCTGCCCGCTCAGCCTTGCGTGACGCTGCGCCGACGGTGATGCTCCCGCCACGATGAGATCCCCGCAGAACAGGTTTACCGCATCGCATGTCCTGATGGTGGAGCCGGTCCGGTTCCGCTACAACAGCGAGACGGGCGCATCCAACAGCTTCCAGACGGCGCCGCCATCGGCCGAGGAGCAGGCCGTTGCCGACGAGGCGGTGCATGAGCATCGCATGTTGCGCGACCTGCTGGTCAGCAACGGCGTGCACGTGACGGTGGTGCGATGCGATGAACGCACGCCTGATGCGCCGTTTTGCAACAACTGGTTCTCCACGCATCCGGCCGTCGAACTACCGGTCGCCGAAGGAACACGGCCTGCGCCGGCGACCCTGGTGCTGTATCCGCTGCTCGCGCCGAACCGTCGCATGGAGCGGCGCGCAGACCTGATCGCGATGCTGCGCACCAAGTATCCGCGCATGGTGGACTTCTCGGGTCATGAGCGCGAGGCGCGCTTTCTGGAGAGCACCGGCTCGCTCTGTCTCGATGACGCGAACCGCGTGGCCTATGCCGCACTCTCGCCGCGCACCGATGCGGCACTTGCCGGAAAGTTCGGTCGCGAGCTTGGCTACGACGTAGTGATGTTCACTGCGACTGATGCCGCGGGTGTGCCGTACTATCACACCAATGTCATGATGTTCATCGGGCATGGACTCGCTGGCGTGACGCTCGAGGCCATCGCATCCGACGTCGAACGCGCGCAGGTTGAGGCACGACTGCGCGATGGCGGCCTCGAGATACTGGCGATCACCTGCGAGCAGGCCGCGCGCTTCTGCGGTAACGTGCTTTCGTTGGCGAACGACCGTGGTGACGCGCTCTTCGTGATGTCGGCGACTGCCTGCGACGCCTTCACCCCATCGCAGCACGCGCGCCTCCAGGCCCACGGCACGGTACTGTCCAGCGAACTCACGGCGTTCGAGCGGGTCGGTGGCGGCTCGGCGCGCTGTCTCATCGCGGAGTTGTTCTGACCGAGCACCGCGCGTCCCTTCACGGCCCGTCGTACCACCCAAATTCCCACGATACGCCATATGTCCGAACAGAGTTTTCTTGGTCAGGTTCATCGCGCATTCGATGCGGCGGCGACGTTCACCAACCATCCGCCCGCGCTGCTGAACCAGATCAAGGAATGCAACGCGGTCTATCGCGTCACCTTTCCCATCCTGCGTGACGACGGGACCATCAAGACCATCGTCGGATGGCGCGCCGAGCACAGTCATCACAAGCTGCCGACGAAGGGCGGTATCCGGTACGCGATGAGCGTGAACGAGGACGAGGTGATGGCCCTGGCATCGCTCATGACGTTCAAGTGCGCCGTGGTGGATGTGCCCTTCGGTGGTGCCAAGGGCGGCATCAAGATAAATCGCAAGGAGTTCAGTGAGTCTGAACTCGAGCGCATCACCCGTCGGTACACCTTCGAGCTCTGGAAGAAGAACTTCATCGGCCCCGGTGTGGACGTGCCGGCGCCTGACTACGGCACATCCAGCAAGGAGATGGCGTGGATCGCCGACACCTACGCACAGCTCGCCGTCGGTGAGCTGAATGCGCTGGGCTGCGTCACGGCGAAGCCGATTGCGCAGGGCGGCATTCGCGGGCGAACGGAGGCCACCGGTCGCGGTGTGTACTTCGGCGTGCGCGAGGCCTGCGACAACGTTGAGGACATGAAGGCCATCGGGCTGACGCCTGGACTGCAAGGCAAGCGCTTCATCGTGCAGGGACTCGGTAACGTGGGCTATCACGCGGCGAAGTTCCTGTCCGAAGGGGGCGGCGTGCTTGTCGCAGTTGCGGAAGCGGATGGGGCCCTGCATCACGACAAGGGCCTGGACCTGCAGGCGATCATGGCGCACCGCCGCGACTTCGGCACGCTGAAGGGCTTCCCGGGCGCTGCCTACCTCGCCGATTCGCGCGCCGCATTGGAACTGCCCTGTGACATCCTGGTACCTGCCGCACTCGAGGGACAGATCACTGCCGAGAATGCCTCGCGCATCCAGGCGAAGATCATCGCTGAAGGGGCCAACGGCCCCACCACCTTCCAGGCCGACAGTATCCTCCACGCACGCGGCGTGATGGTGCTCGCCGACTTGTTTCTGAACGCCGGCGGCGTGACGGTGAGCTACTTCGAATGGCTCAAGAACCTCTCGCATGTCCGCTTCGGGCGGATGGAGAAGCGCTTCGAGGAAACGGCGTTCACCAACGTGCTCAAGGCCGTCGAGGATCTTACCGGCAAGTCCCTCGGCGCGGAGCGGATGGCAAAGCTCTCGCATGGCGCGGATGAGGAAGACCTGGTCAACTCGGGCCTCGAGGACACGATGATTTCGGCTTGGCACCAGGTGCGCGAGACCTGGTTGCGTCATGATCGCAAGACCGACATCCGCACGGCTGCGTTCATCAGCTCCATCAACAAGGTCGCCGTAAGCTACCAGGACCTCGGCATCTTTCCGTAACCGGATGTGCAGCGCGCGGCGACGCCAAGGTCGTCGCGCGCTGCTCGTTCGGCCGTGCCGCACGTCACCGGCTGGCGCGCCGTCGTGCCCGTGACGTCGCATCAACGGCGACATCACCGGCACAAGCTCTCAACGCGCGTGCAGTTCGACGCCGCTTGCCACGAACTGTACTTCCGTCGCGGTTCCATCGGTATTGCGCTGCAGGGGCGCACCTTCGCCGATCAGGTGATCCGCCGCAGCTCTTGAATGCGTCGTCACCTTCGTGACGCCCGTCATGCGCGCGCGACGTCCTACCATGGACTGCGGAATAAAGAACGCATAGTCCTTGAACGTCACACGCATGCCGTTCGCATCGGCCGACGGCGCGACCTGCATCCAGCAACCCTTCTCGGTGCACTCGCGCGTGATGACTCCCTCCACGATCACCGGCCTCGCCGTGTGGTTGCGCGCGCTGGCGGCCAGTTGCGTCACGGGAATCGCTGCGCCCGCTGGCACGGTGGCACCGCGAAACACGACGGCCGAGTCCAGAGGAGACTGCGCGCCGGCCGGGCCAGCGAGCGCGGCGAGCAGGAGAAGGGCGACAGAGACGTGAGGCAGGCGCATGGCAGTAGAGAGCTGAGGTCGGCAGGATAGTGAAGCGTGAACGATTGGGTGCCGGAAATATCAGCACCGGTCAGCAGATTCGCAGATCCATGGCACGGCGCCCTGTCGAGCGGTTGCACCGGGGAGATAATATGAAGGCGTGAAGACGCCCCGGTTTTTCTATCGTGAGTCGCATGGCATCCGCGTGTCGGTGCGCCCCGTGTATCTGCCGGCGCAATCGCAACCGGCGCACGCGCAATTTGTCTTCGCCTATTTCGTTCGCCTCGAGAACGTCGGCGACCAGTCTGCGCAGCTGCTGTCGCGGAAGTGGCGCATTCACGATTCCGTCGGTGCCGGCGAGGACACGGAAGTGGAAGGCGAGGGTGTCGTCGGCGAGTTGCCGGTCATTGCGCCTGGTCACATTCACGAATACCAGAGCTTCTGCGTGCTCAAGTCGCCCAGCGGCTACATGGAAGGGCAATATTTCTTTCGTCGTGCAGACAAGTCCCGGTTTGCTTCCGACATCCCGCGGTTCGTACTCGACGCGGAAAACGCGCTTGGCCCGATGTCGTGATGTCGTGATGGCGCTGCATGCTGCGTGCGTCGTGCATCGACACACAATGGCCCGTCACTGCGATATGCAGTGACGGGCCATTGTACCTTCGACGCCAGCTCGACACGATCGCGAGCCGACGGCCTGGGATTTTCAGATCAGGCGGCGGTCAGGAGACCGTGTGCCCAGGTCGAGCTGGCGGAAGGACTGCGACTGGCCATGGGATCACCTCCTCAAGAAATGTTGAACAGTGGGCAGGACTGCACGCCGCACGCGGCGGCTGCACATAAGAGTTAGCGCAGGACTCGCGTACGCGCTATCCGTATTCTGCGCGCGACACCTCCACACCCAATCCACGACCATGTCAGACCGACGCTGGACGCCAGTATTCCTGCCCCCGCACGTGCCGCTCCCGGCCGGTGCCTACAGCCCGGCGGTGCGCGCCGGCGATTTTGTGTATGTCTCGGGTCAGGTCCCCAGGGACTTCCGCACGGGTGCCTTGGTCGGCGAAACGGTCGAAGAGCAGGCGCAGCAGGTGATGCGCAACCTGATCGAAGTGCTGACGGCTGCGGGCGCCTCGCTCGATGACGTCGTGTCAGCCACGATCTATCTGGTCAATGAGCAGGACTGGACCAGCGTCAACAATCTCTGGACGACATTCTTCCGTGCGTCATACCCCTCGCGCACCACTGTCGGCGCACGGCTTCGCGGCGTGCTCATCGAAGTCAGCGCAATCGCCTACCTGCCCGAGCGCTGAACCCGCCGGTCAGGGCTTCGCTACCCACAGTGCGCGAAGTCCTTCGATGCGCTTCCCGTTCACGCCCATGTCCGACTTGCCGAGGCGCGAAGAAGACCGGACGTGAATCACGCGATCCTTTGCGTCGTAACGGAACTCGACATCGTCGACGAAGCGCATGATGAGACTGGTCGACTCGGCGTGCAGGTACGTTCCGTCATCGGATACAACCGTCGTCCGCGGCCACGACGCCACGACACCCGCCAGGCGACCCATGTCCCGCGCGCCGCTTGGCGCCGGGAACGGTGCCACCCGCTGGTCGGCCCTCGTGCCGGCCTCCGAACTCACGCAATTCGGCGTGGAGGGGCAAAGGCGAAGCCGTCCCGCGTGCAGACCGAGATCCGGGGGACGCTTTCCCGAGCAACCGAGCATGGCAACTCCAAGGATAAGAGCGCGGAACGTCCGCGCGAATGAAGCAGACACCAGTGTGTCTCCGAAAAAGGACAGGCCTGCGGTCCTTGAAAGTGTAACTCGTTGTGCATCAATTTGTTATCAAAGTTGATGCAGCGGCGCGCGCCCTGCAATGTCATAGGTGCGAGGCGCGGACCCGCGCATCCCGCGTGACCTCGATTCGCTTGTTCGCCACATCAGGAGCACGCCATGTTCTTGTCCTTCCCAGTCTTCCTCCGCCGATTCGCGATGTTCGGACTTGCCGCCGGCGCGCTGGGCGCCTGCAACAACAAGCGGGTCAGTCGTGTCGATCCCGGCAGCGTCACCGACTTGTCGGGTCGATGGAACGACGTGGATTCCAAACTCGTCGCCAACTCGCTGATCGGGCAGACCTTCGGCGGGCAGTGGAGCACGCAGTACGCCTCGGCGCACGGTGGCACGCCGCCGACCGTGATCGTCGGGTCGTTCCGCAACCGCACGATGGAGCATGTGCCCATCGGCACGTTCGTGAAGGATCTGGAGCGTGCCTACCTCACCAGCGGTCGCGTGCGCCTCGTCGCAAGCCGTGATGAACGCAGCGATGTCCGCGATGAACGCGAGGATCAGCAGACGAACGCGTCGGCCGAGACACGTGCACGCATCGGCAAGGAAAGCGGCGCCGTTTACATGCTGCAGGGTGACGTGCAAGCGATCGAAGATGCAGAAGGTCGCGAGAAGGTCGTATTTTACCAGGTGGATGCGTTTCTCGTGGATCTGGAGAGCAACCAGAAGGTCTGGATCGGGCAGCACAAGATCAAGAAGTACATCGATCGTCGCCGCGTGGGTTGGTAACCAGGAGCCATGACAATGAACAACACATTGAAGGCACGCATGATGCTCGGCGCAGCACTTCTGCTTGCCGGATGCAACGGTCCGCGTCGCATTCGTGAACGCCCGATCATCATGAACGGCGATCGCACCGCCTCGCAGGACCGCCTTATCGCCGGCGCGGCGGCGGAGGGGTATTCGGACAATGCGGCGCTGACGCAGGCCCGCGACAGTGTGTATGCAAAGGCCGCTGCCACCTGCCGCGGCACCATCTGCGCATCGGTGGTGAAGGGTGAGATTTCGCTGGGCATGACACCGTCGCAGGCGATGGCCGCGACACGTACGGCACCAGCGGCCTGGACGCTGCGCGAGAGTGGTGCGGCGAGCGTGATGGTGCCGCGTGTGCTTGGCAACTCGCCGCGTGACGCCACGGGCGAGGTCGTGATGGTGCAGTTCGATGATGATCGCGTGAACGCCGTCAGCTATCGCGAGACCCAGGGTATTCGCGTCGTGAGTTCGGCGGCTGACACCACGACTGACGGGCGCGCCACCGCGATGGCCGATGCACTGATCCGCGAAGGCGACCAGTTCAACGCCGCGGGTGATCGTGCGCGTGCACTGGACCGGTATGATCGCGCGCTGGCCATGAAGCGCGCTGACGCGATGCTGGAGTATAAGGTCGCGACGATGCTCGACCTGCAGCTACGGCCCATCGAAGCGCAGATCCGCTATCAGCGGTTCCTGCAGTCACTACAGATCGAACGGATCCTGGCACAAGGCCAGGCGAACGCGCAACTGGCTGACGCGATTGCACGTGCACAGCAGCGACTGATCGTGCTGGAACGGCAGGCACCCGCACCTGCGGTTTCACCGGCACCCGAGCCGCGTCGCACACCACCCGTCTTCATCTGACGGCACACACGAGCAGTGACTGACGACGTGGTGGAGCGCGGGCAGCAGGGTGCCACCACGTCACATGGCTCTTCCAGGTTCACGTTGGTGCACATCGCGCACGTCAGCTGAGACTTCCCGTCATGCGTCACTCCTTCCTGCTGTGTGCCGTGCTCGTTTCGTCGACTGCGTGTACCACGCTGCGGACCACTGTGCGCAGTTACCTGACGGCGTCCAACGGCCTGCAGATCGACGATGATCGCATGCGCGCTCTGCTGCACCGCGGCATGGCCGACTCCGCGCTGCGCGCGCTGAGCAACCGGAAGTCCACGCTCAGTCCCGATGATCGTCTGCTGCGGTTGCTCTACCAGGGCAGCGTGGCGCGCTACGCCGGGCGTGACCGTCAGGCCGGTGCGCTATTCGACGACGCATATGCGGTGAGCGAGGATCGCTTTACGAAGAGCGCGAGTCGCATGGCGGCGTCGATGTTCACGAACGACATGGCCCTGCCTTATACCGCAGGGCAGAACGAGCGGCTGCTGCTGCACTACAATGCGCTGCTGTCCTGGAGTGCAAGCGGTGACGTGGACGCCGCTGCAGTCGAGGCGCGGCGCCTCGTGGCGCTGCTGGCGCAGCTCGGCGAACCGGTCGACGACGAGCGCGCCATGCGCGCCCTGATGCATGCCATCGCCTCCGCAGCCTTCGAGCAGGCGGGCGATTGGAACGATGCCGATGTGGCACGGCGCAACGCCGTTCGACTTGGCGCGCCTCTGGACACCATGTGGACGGCGCCCGCTGATTCCATTGGCGATGTCGTGGTCGTGATTGAACGCGGCGACGTGGCGCACAAGGTGGCCGTGGGTCTCACGGTGCCGATCTTCAGCAGCGACAACGTGGATCGGCGCACTGGCAGCTTTGCCGCTGAGCGACTGCTGGGTGACCTTGGCGCACTCCGGAACGGCGGCATCTGGTGGGATGACAGTCCCTCGTGGCGCTTCACCGACACGCGGTACGGTCCATGGCGCGGTGCGCGTGCGAGCTACCTCCTGGACATGAGCTGGCCGGTACTGCGTCGCGACGCGGCAGACCTGCGCGGATCCGTGCACGTCGTCGTTGGCGCGGCGCGCACGGAGTCGATGATCAGCGCCAGTGTCAGTGACGCGCTCGCGGCGGATTACCGGCGCGACCGGGGCGCCATCATGACGCGCACCGTCGCGCGTGCGATGACGAAGTACGCGGCGGCACGGGCGATGGAGGCGGCGGTGCAGTCCGCGGCCTCGAAGGACGATGATGGCGGGGGAAAGAAGAAGAAAAAGAAGAACAAGAACGATGACGCGGCGAGGGCGGCAGGCCTCGTCGCACGACTGCTGACGAACGCCGCGTCCACAGCGCTCGAGCGCGCGGACACGCGTGCGTGGACGTTGCTGCCGGGCAGCGTGTCCGTCGTGAGAATGCGAATTCCCGCCGGCACGCACGAATTGCTCGTGGATGCAGCAGGGACCCGTCAGCTCAGTCTTCCGTCAGTCGTCGTCAAGGCGGGCCGCACGATCGTGGTGTCAGCTCGGCTCTGGCATGAGTCCGGCCAGGGAATCCGCTCGGTGATGGAGCGTACCGCCATTCACGAGGCCTCGCCACAGCGCTGACGTGAAGCCCGGTTGTGATGGCTCGACCTCGAGGATTGCGCGGAGCAGTGCGGCCGGCCCGTCCAGCACCACACCCTCGTCGGCGCAATCGCCAGCGAAGTCGTCCTCGGGAATGTCGTCAGCGAACGTCACGGCGGTCTCCGGAGCGACGCACGCCCGGATATCCGATGCGCGCCGGCTTCGGACGGCGCCAATGCTGAAGGAAGATGGCTGGGGTCACGAACGAAACCAGCAGCAGGAGTGCCATCATCGGAGCCTCTGACGCAAAGTGTTTTGCCTGGTCGCACATCAGCGTGCTGGCCCGGCCCATTCCGCGCAAGTTTCGACCGCTGCCCGAGAATCTTGACCCCGGCTTGTCGGTCGATCACGCGGGGTGCCGCATGCAGAGGACGCGCCGATTCCACTGAGGTAAACCCGGTGCGCGCGTCACGGTCGTGATGCGACGACACGGCGCCTGCAGCGCATCGCACACGAGGTCGAGCGCATGTGTCGCGCCGCCGCGCGCGCCCGTTCCGGCTACCTTGCGTGAGCCTCTACCCGGTAGCCTGTGCACCTGCTCCAGCCCATCGTCCGCCCATCGCCCGCCCGTCCGCCGCTTGCGCCAGCGGGCCGCGCGTGACGCATGTCATCGTGATCGGGGCAGGCGCTGCCGGCACCATGGCCGCCATCTTCGCGGCCCGAGCGGGTGCGCGCACGACCCTGCTGGAACGCACGAAGGACGGTGGCCGCAAAATCCTCATCAGCGGCGGCGGGCGGTGTAACGTGCTGCCGTCGCGCGTGGATGAGGAGCGATTCGTTACCGAGTCGTCGCCGAACGTCCTGCGCCGGATCATCCGCTCATGGCCTCTCGCCGACCAGATTCGCTTCTTCGAGCAGGACCTGGGCATTCCGCTGGAGCATGAGGAGGAGTCGCTGAAGCTCTTTCCGGCTTCGCACAAGGCGCGTGACGTGCGTGACGGCCTGATGGCCTGCGCACTGCGCGAGGGTGTGGATCTGGTCATGGAGACCAGCGTGGACGACATCGCGCCGGTTGGCCACGGATGGAGCGTCACCTGCGACGATGGCCGCGTGCTGGAAGCCGACACCGTGATCGTCGCGACCGGCGGATTGTCGGTTCCCAACACCGGCAGCGATGGCCGCGGGCTGGCCGTGCTGCGCCGCCTGGGGCACACCATCCACACGACCTACGCCGCACTGACGCCGATCACCGTGGAGCCAGGCGATTTCACGGAGCTTGCCGGCATCTCGCTGCCGGTTACGCTCACGGCAAAGTCGGACGGCGAACAGGCGAAGGCCAGCGGAGGCTTCCTGTTCACGCATCGCGGCTACAGCGGCCCGTCGGTGTTGAACGTGTCGCACATCGCGGTGCGCGCGCGTGCACGCAGCGGGACCCGGGCCGCCATCTCCGTGCGCTGGACGCCACTGGGCGACGAGGACTGGGCGGCGCGCCTGCGGCCGCATGGCGCACGCACCGTGTCGGGTGCCGTGCGCGCCGAACTGCCGGAGCGGCTGGCAGCGGTGCTGATTCAGCGCGCCGACGTGGATCCGCTGCGCCCACTGAGCGAGTTGCGTCGCGAGGAACGGTTGCGGCTCGTGGACGTGCTGGTGCGTGGCGACCTGCCGTGGGCCGGCGACGAGGGCTACAAGAAGGCCGAGGTTACCGGTGGTGGCGTGAGCCTCGCCGAGATCGACGCTCGCACGATGGAGAGCCGCAAGCACCCGGGCCTGTATCTCTGCGGCGAGGTGCTCGACGCGTTCGGGCCCATCGGCGGCTACAACTTCCTGTGGGCGTGGGCGACCGGGCGTGCGGCCGGGATCGGGGCGGCCACGGTTCGCTGACGGGGACAGGAGCGATCGTGTGAATGCCAGATGAGCTGCCTGACAGTGATCGGGAAGCGACAGGCGAGCCGACTGGACTGCCGTTCTTCTCGGTGGTTGACTACGCTGTTGCTCATGCGACTCGTTTTTTATTGAACAATTTTCCGAGGCTGCCCTTCATGTCCATGCTCCGCTCGATCCGCTGGCTCGCTGCTGTTGCTTTCGCGGTCGTGCTCACCGCGCCAGCTTCAGCACAGATTCGTGAGCGTATCACCGCCACGCAGCTGATCACGCTGTTGAAGGAGAAGGGCCTCGAAGGCACCGCGAACGAGAAGGGCAACGTCATTGTGCAGATGACTGGCTCGAAGGTCGTCTTCTTCATTCAAGGCCAGACCATGCAGGCCTATTTTGGCCTCTCGGGCACCGGTGCGACGCTCACGAAGGTCAACGAGTGGAACAAGACGAAGCGCTTCGGTCGCGCCTACATCGATTCAGACGGCGATCCGTGCATCGAGCTGGATTACGATCTGGAAGGTGGCGTGAGCGACGACTCGATCAAGGTCTGGTTCGACACGGTGAAGCTGATCGTCAAGTCGTTCCGCACGCACGTCTCGTAAGCGCTGGGCGTGGAAGCGAGCAGGGCGCGCACCCGCCCTGCTCGCTCGCCAGTCTGTTGCGCGCGAGGGCCGTGACGCGCGAGGGCCGTGACGCGCGTCGAGAGCACGACACACGCGCGGCACCGCGAAACCGCTCGCCCGCAGCAATCACGATCCGCGTCCCGCAGCAGTGATGCCCGGTCACGGTATCTGTCAGGGACGCCAGCCGAGTGTCAGGTACGCAGACGCCTTGTCGGCCAGCGGTCCGCGAACGATGCGCGCCACTCCGACCAGTGCGCGCAGGCGCGGCAATCCCGCGATGCCCAGGTAATCGAGGTCGACACCTTGCTCGATGCCGACGACGGCCGCGTGGCGGTTCACCGTCCACGAACTGCCGACGGAATGCGCATAGATCGTACCGAGCGCCAATGGCGATGGTCGCGCGATACGCAGCTCGTACAGCGCGCGGCCCGTCGCGATGCCGGCCGGCAGTGCGGGAAGCGCGATGCGCTGCGCGAGCGTGGCCTCGTCGTCGAGCGGCGGTGCAAACCCACCGGCGCTGAATTGCTCGAGACGCGGCGTGTGTCGTGTCGCGTGATGCATGCGTGCGTCCACGCGCGTGCGCAGCACGTTCACGTAGCCGCCAGCGCTCACGCGCGCAAAGCTGCTGTCGCCAAGCGTGCCGACGCCGGCGCGCAGACTCACCCCCGCGGCGCGTCGCCAGCCGATCACCGTGCCGGCGCCATATTGCGCGGTGATCAGTGCACGGAATCGCGCCGCATCACCGACGGTCGCCGCGGCACCCGCGAAACCGCTCAGCGACATGCGCTGTGCGCGCGAGGTACCGGCCAGCGGGAGCACGGCGGACATCGATCCGCCCGCGAGCCGCATGTCGGGCAGCGTGGTCACGCCGGCGTTCCGTTGCGCGCTGGCGCGCTGCTCCAGCCAGAGCGCCTCCGTGCGCAGGTTGGGCCTGGATCCGTACCATGCCACGCTGCCGACGCCGCCGCGCCACGCACCACGGCCACCGACGTAGCCAGCCGCCATCCAGGTCAGGCGGTTGGCCGGGTCGGTGCTTGCCAGCACACCGCTGTGCATCAGGCCATCGCGCGCGAGTGACGCCTGCGCCATGAGCCGATAGCGGCGCGGGCCGACGCCGTACGCGACCGGTGGCGCCACCGGCCGTGTCGCCAGCTCCAGTGCCGGCTCGCGCGCGCGCGGCACCGCGGGCACCAGCGCGGCGGCATCGGCGCCGGTCGCCTCACCACGCACCACCGTTGCGGCGTCGACGCGATACAGGTCCATGCCGCCGGCGTATTCGGCGAGATACAGCACGCCGCCACCGGGCAGCGGTGCGGGATGGTACACGCTGCCCGACACGCGTGTGCGCTGTGTGCGCTGGCCATCGTGCAGGCGCAACGTCTCGACGTTCGGAATGCCACCGGCTTCGCTCACGTAGACCAGTTCGCGCCCGCTCGCATCGAAACTCGCAGAGTGCCGGTTCACGTCATCGTCGGGCGATACGATCGTCTGTGCACCACTGCGCGGATCGATCAGCGCGAGGCGCCACAGCCCGTCGCGATCCTGCACGGTGGTGACGAGCTGCGAGCCGTCCGGCGACCAGCGCGGATGGCTGAACACCTTGACCGGCGAGCCGGCGGCCAGTGTCGACACGGCACCCGTCGTCATCGAGACGAGCACCAGGCTGCACGATCCACCGAGGCACCGCACCGCCGCGGCGCGCGTGCCGTCGGGTGACGGATCGCCGTCCTGCACCGCGGCGCCATCGGTGACCGGCGTGACGCGGTTGGTCGCTGTGTTCCACACCATCAGGTCCGGACGCTGTGTCGCGTCGGGTCGCACGCTCCACGACTCCAGCAGCAGCAGCGTGCCTGCGGCATCCATGAAGCGCGGGTTGCCGAAGGTGCGGCCGCGACGCGCCGTGAGTGTCGCAAGGGGCGTCACCAGCCGCGGATACACGCGCACCGCGGCCACATCCTGCGGGTCGCGCGCCAGCTGCCGCTGCACCTGCTGCCGTTCCAGCGGAATGGCGGGCTGCGTGTCGGGCTTCGTCACGATCACGCGTGACGATCTGCCGCGTTGCGACGGCAGCACCAGCGCAATGCGCTGTCCGTCGCGACTTGCGGCCGGCCCGCTCACGGACCCGGTGTAGCGTGCGAGTCGCGTACCGCGCACGATGCCGCTGCGTCGCAGCGCCGAATCGACCATGAACGATTTCGCGGTGAGTTCGGCGCTGAACCGACCGTAGAGCATCGAGGGCGAGTCGCCGTACACACCGCGGAACGCCTCGTCGAACGAGCGGCCCACGCGTGCCGACTGGCGCCGGAAGACCAGCGTCATGGACGTATCGCCACGCTGCGCGGCCAGCCATTCCCAGAATGCCGAGCCGGCCAGGTACGCCATGCTGCCACCCTTGTAGCCACCGCCGGCACTCAGCGCGCCGTATGACGGCAGCCGCCCTTCCAGCGCCAGCTCGCGCAGCAGGGCAGGGCGCCAGGCGCCGTGCGGGCGGCCGCTGCCGGTGAGACGGCCCTCGATCCACGTGGCGTAGCCCTCGACGGCCCAGCGTGGCGTGAAGACCGCGAGCGGGCTGACCTGGGCGGGCAGCAGGTGCCAGAACCACTGCGTACGCCGCGCCGGTCGGCTGAGGTGTGCGACGTGGCCGAATTCGTGTGCAACCAGCTTCAAGCCCCAGCCACGGTGATTCGCGATCTGGTCGGTGGGTCCGGGCGGTGTCACCCAGAGATGCACCGCAGGCGAGCCGAGGATCGGAATGGCCTTGCCGTTGGCCACGTTGAACGGATCATCGATCACGATCGTCGTGCGGCCCGCGGGCGCGAAGCCCACCAAACCGGCCACCGCGTCGCGCACGGCGTCCAGACGCGGGGCGAGGTCCTGTGCCCAGGCCTCGGTATCCAGCGGATAGTGGAGGTCGAACCACTGCGTGCGAATCGTGCGCCAGGCCGCGGCGCTGCGGACGATATCCTGCGCTGCCAGGGGCATGGTGACAACAAACAGGGCGACGAGCGGTGCAACGGCCCGCGCGCGGCGTCGAGCGATGAGGCGAAGGAAGGACATCAGCGAGCTATGAGGTGCGAGGGGGCCCACCAGGGACGCGATGCACCAAGGATAGCGGCATGAGATGCATCGTCCGTCCACCTGCCGCACGTCAGCGGGCATGCCTGCGCCGGCCCTCTGTCGCGGGCGGCCGGGTCCGGCGTAGCATTCTGGACCTAATCTCGCCATCATGCGACAGCGAGCCGACGCCGGCCATCTCCCGATACTTCCCGCCACCGTCGCCGACACAAAGGAACGCACCGTCCATGAAGCTGATCACCGCCATCATCAGACCCGAATGCCTTGCCGACGTAAAGGCCGCGCTGTTTCGTGCCGGCGTCACCGGCGTCACCTTCTCCCGCGTTTCGGGCCATGGTGGTGAGCGCGAGATCGTGCAGCAGTATCGTGCGGAGACAGTGGTGCTGGAATTCCACGAGAAAGTGAAGGTCGAGATGGCGGTCTCAGAGCACTACGTCGAACCGACCATCGCGGCAATCCTCTCCGCAGCGCGCACCGGCAACGTCGGTGACGGCAAGATCTTCGTGCAGCATCTCGATCGTGTCGTGCGCATTCGCACCGGCGAGGAGGACACCGCCGCACTGACACCCGTCACCGCCGATGCCGTGCAGCGACTGGCGCAGCGGCAGGTGGGGTCGTGAGCCCCGAGTCGACGATCGTTGCCGGCGACACGGCATGGGTGCTGATCTCCACCGCGCTCGTGCTGATCATGGTGCCGGGGCTCGCGTGTTTTTACGGTGGGCTGGCGCGCAACCGCGCGGTGCTGAACACGATGCTCATGAGCTTTGGTGCACTCGCCGTGATGTCGGTGTTCTGGGTGGTGGTGGGCTACTCGCTGGCGTTTTCACCTGGTTCGGCGTGGCTGGGTGGCCTCGCATGGCTCGGCATGCAGGGTGTGGGTGCCACGCCGAATGCGACATACAGCGCCAGCGTGCCGCATGTGCTGTTCTCGTCGTTCCAGATGATGTTCGCGGGCATCACGGTCGCCCTGATCAGCGGTGCCGTGGTGGAGCGCATGCGCTTCACGGCGTTACTGCTCTTCGCGTTGCTCTGGGGTGGTCTCGTCTACGTGCCGCTCGCACACTGGGTCTGGGCCGATGGCGGCTGGCTGCGTTCACTCGGTGCGCTGGACTTTGCCGGTGGCACGGTGGTGCACATCAGCGCCGGCGTCGCGGCGCTGATACTGGCCCGCATGCTCGGTCGTCGTCATGACGCGGGCCGCACGGCAATTTTGCCGCACAACGTGCCGATGACGCTGATCGGTGCCGGCATTCTCTGGTTCGGGTGGTTCGGGTTCAATGCCGGGTCCGCGCTGGCCGCCAACGGCATCGCCGCCAATGCCGCGATCACCACGCACACGGCGGCGGCAGCCGGCCTGCTCTCATGGCTGCTCGTGGACTTCATCCGTACGCGTCATGCGACGGCGGTGGGCGCGCCGACCGGCGCGGTCGCCGGACTCGTGGCCATCACGCCGGCGGCTGGTTATGTCTCGCCGATGTCGGCCATCGCGATCGGCTGCATCGGGTCGGTGTGTGCCTATGCCGCGATCCAGTTGCGGGCCAGAACGTCGGTCGACGATGCGCTGGATGTCTTCGCATGTCACGGCGTATCCGGCATCGTCGGCGCGCTGGCGACGGGTGTGTTCGCGACGAAGCTGATCAACAAGAATGGTGCCGACGGCCTGCTGACCGGCAACGTGCACCTGCTTGGCGTGCAGGCCGTGGCAGTGCTGGCCACGATCGCCTTCGTGAGCGTGATGACACCGGCCGTCGTGCTGATGGTGAACGCCGTCACAACAATCCGGATCTCGCTCGCCGACGAGCTTTCTGGCGTGGACACGTCCGAGCATCGCGAGGAAGGTTATCACGCTGGTGGACTGTCGGAATTTGCCGGGCAGGCGGTTTCGCTGGGCCAGCGCGTGGTGCTGCCGGCGCACGAAATCTTTGGGCGGACGGTCACCAGCGTGGAGTAACCGGTCGGCGCTGGCCAGCGGAAACGCAGCGGGGCGCGCTCTACGTGAAGCGCGCCCCGCTGCGTATTTTCCCCGTCATCCGCTTCAGCCGTACCGTTCGATCAACGGCGATCCGAAGGCTTGGCGACGATCCTGTCCTGAAGCCATGTCATTGGCACAATGAAGAGCGGGGTCAGGAACGAGCCAAGCAGCACGTTGATCCAGGTCAGTGCCAGGAAGTACGCGCCGAGGCCGATTCCCATCCAGAGAGTGCCGAGAATGCCGTTCGTTTCCACGCCAACTCCACCGGTTGATTGTCTGCGACGAACACTAACGGTCCCGGACTGCCTGCGGGAGAGGGTGCCGTCGGCACGGCTCACGGGTCCCGCGGTGCTGGCAGTGTCCGGCGGTGCCGATTCGATGGTGATGGCGACGGTGCTGCATGCGGCGCAGCCGATGGACGTGCGCGCCATTGCGACGTTCGATCATGGCACCGGCCCCTTCGCGACGGAGGCGTCGGCACTGGTCGTGTCCTGGGCGCGCGCGCGCGGACTCCCCGTGCGATCGGGCATCGCGACGGATCTGGTGCCACGCGAAGCGGCGTGGCGTGCGGCGCGATGGACGTTCCTGCGCAACGTGGGGCGCGAGTTCGGTGCACCCGTGGCGACCGCGCACACCGAGGATGATCAGACGGAGACGGTTTTCATGCGGCTCCTGCGCGGCTCGGGTGTACGGGGCCTGGCGGGCCTGCTGGCACCCGGTCCGGTGCTTCGACCGCTCCTGCACGTGGGACGCGATGCCGTGCGCGCCCATGCAGCGGCAGCAGGAATCCGCTACCGCGACGATCCGTCGAATGACGCGTTGCGTCACCTCCGCAATCGCGTCAGGCTGGAGCTGCTGCCGACACTCGAACGGTACGATCCAGGTTTCCGCGCGTGGCTGCTGGCGCTGGGCGAGACTGCGGCATCCTGGCGCACGGACGTCAGCAGGGCCGTGGACGAGCACTGGGCACCGGTTGTGCAGATTGAGGGCGGGTTGGTGCAGGTGCCGCGCACTCGCACGCGATTGCCGGATGCCGATGAGGCGGCGCTGTTCTGGCCCGAGGTGGCTGGGCGGGTGGGCATTGCGCTCGACTGGAGGGGAACTGCCCGGATCGCCGTGTTTACTACGAAGCGGAATACTGGGCTCTCCATGCCACTCTCCGGCGGTGCACGCGTTCGAAGCACGCGCGACGGATGGACCTTAGAGCGGACCCGGGCGGGCAGTTAAATAGCCGCGAGGGACATTCGCTGGGCACCACTGAACGGGCAACAGAGCTTTACCTTGTGCATGGAGCAGGTCGGGTGTCGGCCGACGGCTGCGACGATCTGCGAAAATGGCAGTGCGATTGTTCTGGTCGCGCAGAGTGCCGCAATGACGCGTATGACAATGGCTCGGGCCATCAGGAGACGATCAGTTCAGTGAGCGACGTGTCGGTGGCGGACCCGCGATTGGAAGGACGCGCCGTGAGGCGCGTCGTGTACGACGAGGCGGCGCTCGCGGCGAAGTGTCGCGAGCTCGGCAACGAGATCACGGCGGCGTATCCCGACGGCGATCTCCTTGTGCTCGGGCTGCTGAAAGGCAGCTTCATCTTCGTGAGTGATCTGGTGCGGCAGGTGCACCGTCCGCTCGCCGTCGACTTTCTTGTAGCCTCGAGTTACGGCGACGCGATGGTGTCGAGCGGGAACGTCCGGTTGCTGTACGATCCGGAGACCACGCTGGAAGGCAAGCACATTCTGCTGGTCGAGGACATCGTGGACTCGGGGCGCACGCTGGAGCGCCTCGTCAAGTTACTGAGTGAGCGGAACCCGGCGTCGCTCGATATTTGTGCGTTGCTTCACAAGCACATTGCAACCGAATTGTCGCACCCGGTGCGGTTCGTTGGTTTCGATGCGCCGGACGAGTTCCTGGTCGGGTACGGCCTGGACCACGCCGAACGCTTCCGTCACGTTCCTTACATTGCGAGTCTGCTGTAATGCCCGTCATGCCGAATAACCCGAGCCCCAACAAGGGCGGCGGATTCAACTGGGGCAAGTTTTCGAAGACGCTTGCCTTCTGGGTCCTGATCATTCTCATCCCGGTGACCTTCGTGACGCTGACGTCACGCGGGAATGCCGATGTGCCGGTGCTCACCTGGACGCAATACGATCGCGAACTGACGAAGGGCAACCTGAAGAAGGTGGTCGTCGTCGAGGGTCGCGAAGTCCAGGTCGAGACGAAGACCCCGATCGAGGTCGATGGCAAGCCCGTGACGCGCTTCTCTGCGGCGCTCGTCGGTGACATCACCGAGGAGGACAAGAAGGCGCTGCGCAATGCCGGCGTTGATGTCAGCGCCAAGGCCGCTCGCACGTCGATCGCGTCGGTGCTGATCAACATCCTGCCGTATTTATTGCTGTTCGGCTTCTGGCTCTTCCTGTTCCGGCAGATGCAGGCCGGCGGCGCCAAGGCGTTCAGCTTCGGCAAGAGCAAGGCGAAGCTGCTGACCGGCGACACGCCGAAAGTGACGTTTGCCGATGTCGCAGGTGCCGACGAGGCAAAGGTCGAGCTGCAGGAGATCATCGAGTTTCTGAAGGATCCGCTGAAGTTCACCAAGCTGGGTGGACGCCTGCCGAAGGGCGCGCTGCTGGTCGGTCCTCCGGGCACCGGCAAGACGTTGCTTGCTCGCGCGGTCGCGGGTGAAGCAGGTCGTCCGTTCTTCAGCATGTCGGGGTCGGACTTCGTCGAGATGTTCGTCGGCGTTGGTGCGAGTCGCGTGCGTGACCTGTTTGAGCAGGGCAAGGCGAGCGCGCCGTGCATCATCTTCATCGATGAGATTGACGCCGTCGGCCGTCACCGCGGCAGCGGCATGGGCGGCGGGCATGATGAGCGCGAACAGACGCTGAATCAGCTTCTGGTGGAAATGGACGGCTTCGAATCCAACGAAGGCGTGATCCTGATTGCCGCGACGAACCGTCCCGACGTGCTCGACCCGGCCCTGCTGCGCCCGGGCCGTTTCGATCGGCAGATCGTGGTGGACTCTCCCGACCTGCGCGGCCGCGAAGGCATCCTGCGCGTGCACATCCGCAACAAGCCGATTGCCGACGACGTGGACGTGCGATCGCTGGCGAAGGGGACGCCGGGCATGGCTGGTGCCGACCTGGCCAACCTCGTGAACGAAGGCGCGCTGCTCGCCGCTCGTCGCGGCCACGACAAGATCTACATGACCGATCTCGAGGAAGCGAAGGACAAGGTGCAGCTGGGCGCAGAGCGAAAGTCGCTCGTCATGCGCGACGAGGAGCGCCGCCTGACCGCGTATCACGAGGCCGGACACGCGGTCTGCGCGATCAAGATCAAGGGTAACGATCCGTTGCACAAAGTGACGATCGTGCCGCGCGGTCGCGCACTCGGTGTGGCCTTCACGCTACCCGAAGATGACCGCGTAAGCGTGACGCGCGAGCAGATCGAGGCGCGTCTCGTGATGGCATACGGCGGGCGCACGGCCGAGGAGTTGATCTTTGGTCGCGATCATGTGACCACCGGCGCGAGCAGTGACATTCAGCAGGCTACCGGCATCGCGCGTCGGTATGTGTCGCAGTGGGGCCTGTCGGACGTCATCGGACCAATCCTGGTAGGCGACAACGAGCAGGAAATGTTCCTGGGTCGTGAGATCAGCAGCCGTCGTGAAGTGAGCGAGAAGACCGCACAGCTGGTCGATGCGGAAGTCAGCCGCGTAATCAAGGAAGCGTATAACCGCGCACGTGGAGCGCTCGAAGCGAACGTTGATTTGCTCCACTCGCTCGCCAAGAACCTGCTTGAACGTGAGACGCTGACCCGCGAGGACATTGGTCTGCTGGTGCAAGGCCAGATATTGCCCCCGCGAGTCGACCCGCCGTCAAACCTGACGCCGCCGCCCGTCGCAGCGCCAGCGGTTCCCGTGGCAGTGATTGAGCCGAAGCGCATCACACCGCCGCTTCTGGGCGGGCCCGGTATTCAGCCGGCCTGACAGGGACAGTTCGAATGGCTCGTTCCGCGGTCGCATCTCGCGCAACGATGGAGCTTACCAGACGCCACCGGCCGCTCGCGCGGCGCGGTGGCGTTTGTGCGACGCATCGCTGACGTTGCAGGTGCCTCAGATCATGGCGATCCGCAAGGTGACGCCGTACTCGTTCAGCGATGGTGGCGAGAATAACTCCGCCGACGTCGGTCACCAGTGAGTCCGGGCATGGCGACGTCGCTTACCACCACGTCACGGAGCGCGCTCCAATCGCTCATGACCCAGAGCGCGTCGTCGCCGCTGTGGAAAGTGGTCACCCTGCATCCCGCGCGTCGGACCAAGGTCACCACCGCCGGGCATGGATTGCGTCCGGGATGGTGAGGCGCGCGTGGCAGACAGCTGCGAATGATTTTTAACCGCGGGCGCCCGCTGACCCGGCCGCGGGCACGCGAACGTCGATCTCAAGTGAGTGCTCGTTGCGCGGCCCGACGCAGCGACTCAGGACTTTCGCGTGCGCGCGGTGGGTTGAGAGCTGCCTGCCGGTCCTGAGGTGGCCGTGATTACCTGATACATGCCTTTGGCGACGTGCGACCGGCCATCGGCGGCCGGGATGAGGCACGAGAGGATGTAGCGACCAGGCGGCATCCGGAAGGTGATGAACGCCTCGGTACCGTTGGCAATGGTGTTGGTCTGCCCGAGGCTCTTGCTCCAGCTCGGCGGACGGCCGCCGCTGCGCGTCGCATCGAAGAAATCCTTGACCGACTTGCCCGTCGGCAGTTCCTGCACGGAGACGTGGTGAATGTCGATGCCCTGATTCACGAGCTGGATCGTGGCAATCCCTGACTGCACGGAGGACGGGGCGTCGAACACGTAGTCACGGGCGATGACCTTGATGAACTGCACACGATCAGGCGTGGCAGGAGTTGCCTGCGCGGCAACGGGGACCGCGCCGAGCACCGCCAGAGAAATGGAGAGCGCCGCGCGAGCAATGATCCTCATCTGAACCTCCCATCGGGTGATGCCGTCACAGGGGTGTGGTTGGAGACTGCAGCGCGGTACACGCCGCGTCAATCCGTATGGGTGCAGCGGGCACGTCCCGCCTTGGTCTACGGGACCGCACGCCACTGGTCTCGGCGTGACACGCGCTCCAGTTTGCCACACGACGATCCGATCGAAATATCCATCCGGAGTTTCTGCATGGCTTGCTTCTCCCTGAACCTGCCGGCGGTCCGTGCCGCCGTCGCGCTGCTTGCACTGCAGGTCATGGCGCCCGCGTTGACAGCGCAGGCCCGCGCCGTCACCACCGGGCTCGCGCGACCGTCAATTGACACCACGGTGCTCGGACGCCTCGCATTCCGCGGCATCGGACCTGCCAACATGATGGGTCGCGCGACCGACGTGGAAGGTGTGCCCGGTGACCCGGACATCGTGTATGTCGGCACGGCCACGAGCGGCGTCTGGAAAACACGCAATGGCGGCACCACGTGGAAGCCGCTGTTCGACGCGCAGCCCACGCTCTCCATCGGTGACATTGCGCTGGAGCCGGGCAACCCGGCGGTGGTGTATGTGGGCACCGGCGAGGCGAACGTCCGCAATTCGGTGTCGTTCGGACGCGGGATGTACAAGTCGACGGATGGCGGTGCGAGCTGGCGTTTCATTGGCCTTGGTGACACGCGCCACATTGCACGCGTGCAGGTCAGCGCGGCTGACCCGCGCACGGTCTTCGTCTGCGCGGTGGGGCATATCGGCGGGCCGAATACGGAACGTGGCGTCTTCGTGTCGCGCGATGCCGGCGAGACGTGGAGCAGGACGCTGTTCGTGGATCATCGACATGGCTGTGCCGATCTGGACATGGACCCGAAGAATGCGAACATCGTCTACGCCACGATGTGGCACTTCGATCGCAAGCAGTGGACGTTCACCAGCGGCTCCGAGCTGGGCGGCATCTTCCGATCGATCGATGGCGGTCGCACGTGGAGCAAGATGAAGAACGGCTTGCCCACGCTGATTGGGCGTGCCGGCATTCGCGTCGCCCCATCCAGCCCCAACGTGGTCTATTCCATCGCCGAGACGCGCGTTGGCTACGTGTGGCGCAGCGACGACTTCGGTGTGAACTGGAAGATGACGAGTGACAACGCGGCGACGCTCTGCCGCGGCTTCTACTACTCGCAACTGCGCGTGGATCCGGTGAATCCCGATCGCGTGTACTCCATTGCCTGCCAGCTGTCGAAGTCGATCGACGGTGGGCGCACGTTCACGCAGTTTTCGGGCAGCATCCACGGTGATCACCACGGCATCTGGATCGATCCGCTGAACCCGTCGCGCATGTGGCAGGTGAACGACGGCGGCATCGCGGTGAGCAACGACATGGGGGCCAACTGGGGCTTCCCGCAGTCGTTTGCGCTGGCGCAGTTCTACCAGGTGCACGCCGACAATCGCGAGCCGTTCTACTTCCTTGGCGGCGGCCTGCAGGACAACGGCAATTGGCTCGGGCCCAACCGCACGCGTGAACCGCAGGGCATCCTGACCGATGACTGGCGCCTCGTGAGCTACGGCGACGGCTACTACCAGACGTCGCACCCCGAGAACCCGGACCTGATCGTGTCGGAGTCGCAGGGCGGCTGGATCTTCCGCACCGACATGAAGACGCTGGAGCAGCAGGACGTCTCGCCGCAGCCGCGCCGCAACGATGGCGGACCGGTGAATGCGCTGGAGTATCGCTTCAACTGGAATGCGCCGATGGTTGCCTCGCCGCATGACGGCAGGGTGCTCTACTTCGGGGCGCAGGTGCTGTTCCGTTCGAAGGATTTCGGCAGCACGTGGGACATCATCTCGCCCGACCTGACGAAGAACGATCCGTCGCGACAGGGTTTCGCCGGTGGTCCGGTGCTGAAGGAGGCCACGACGGCCGAGTACTACAACTCGCTGTACAGCGTGACCGAGTCGCCGGTGCAGCGCGGCCTGATCTGGGCGGGCGCCGACGACGGCAACCTGCATGTCACGCGTGACGATGGAAAGACATGGACTCGCGTCGACCGCAACGTGCCGGCCCTGGGCGCAGAAGCTGTCGTGTCGCACATCGAGGCCTCGCGCACGGCAGCGTGCTTGGCCTACGCGACGTTCGAGCGCCATTTCATGGATGACTACAAGGCGTACGTATATCGCACCGCCGACTGTGGTGCGACGTGGACGAACATTGCCGGCAACCTGCCGGACGGCGCGTACCTGCAGGTGTTGCGCGAGGATCCGAGGAATGCGCAGGTGCTGTATGCCGGTACCGAAGCGGGTCTGTACGTCAGCGTGACCGGCGGCGGCAACTGGTTCCGGCTCGGTGGCAACCTGCCGGCTGTCCCGGTGCACGAGGTGCTGGTGCATGGCCGCGAGAACGACCTGATCGTGGCGACGCATGCGCGTGGCATCTGGATCCTGGACGATGCGTCGGCGATCCAGGAGCTGGCGACGGCGGCGGCGGCCCCGAAAGCGCACCTGTTCCGCATGCGCACGGCGACGCGCTTCGCCACCAAGACGACGAAGACGCCGAGTCTTGGCGATGCGCTGTATCGCGGGACGAATCCCGCCTACGGTGCGATCATCCGTTATCACCTCGCGAGCACACCCGATTCGGCGACGCCCGTGCGTGTCGAGGTGCGTGACAGCGCCGGTGCCGTCGTGCGTGTGCTGCATGACGTGCCGCGACTGCGGGGCATCAACACGACATCGTGGAACCTGGCTTTCGATGCGCCGCGTCAACGCAAGCCGATCGACCCGAGTGATCCGTCGGTGCAATTCTTCGGTCCACCGTCGGGACCGCGCGCGCTGCCGGGCCGCTACTCGGTGCGGCTCGTCGTTGGTGACATGCAGATCGAGCAGCCGTTGACGGTGCGCCTCGATCCCACCGTGACCGTGGCACCCGCGGCATTGCGCGAGCAATTCGTGATGGCCATGCAGCTGCGCGAGCTGCAGTCGGTAGTGAACGACACGCTGCGCGCGCTCGATGGCCGTCGCGGGGAGATCGAGGCGCGGAAGCGCGCGGCCGACGCAATTGCGGATGACGGTGGCCGCGCGGCGTCGCGGAAGGCAGCCGAGGAGCTGGCTGAGGTGGACGAACTGCTGCTGGTGCTGGTGAAGCCGACCACGATCCCGTACTACAGCGATGGTCCGCGCATCGCGGATCGCGTGGGTGCGCTGCTACGCACGGTCGATGGCACGAATGCCCAGCCCACCGGCCCGCAGCGCGCGTTGTCCACCAGCCTGGCGAACGAACTGCGCGCGGCGCTGGACAACGTGACACGCGTGCTGGGCCGCCTGGGAATCACGATGTGAGGCTGCGTGCACTGCGAAGTCGGCACATCGTGCGTGTCGCGCAGGCGGCGCTCGTTGCGGCCTGCGCGCGCTCGTCGGCGCCGGTCGCAGGTCCGGTGCCGACATCGGCATCGGTGGAACAGCTGGTGATGGGCGGCGCCGCGCCGCCGGTGCTGGTGACGTCGTTCGATGGGCTGGGCAACGGGTTCACGGGTCCGCAGGGGCGCGCGGTGCTACGCAATCCGTCTGACAACACGCTCGCCGTGGGCCGCGATCACATCGTGCAGATCGTGAATACGCGCATGGCGATCTTCAGTCGGGCAGGGTCGATGTTCGACAGCACCGGTCGCGTGCTGTACGGGCCCGTGGCGGCGAACACCGTGTTTCGCGGCGCGGGCGGTGCGTGTGAAGCGCGCGTGAGTGGCGATGCCGTCGCGCGCTACGACCAGCTGGCTGACCGATGGCTGCTGGTGCTGCCCATCTTCCAGCGCAGCGCCTGGCATGCAGACGATCCACGGGCGCCGCGCCACGGCGAGCCTGCGGTGGCCAGCCGACCGCTGCGTGCCGGCCAGCCGGGACCGGCGGTATTGCTGTATGTGCCGGCGCCCGTGTCGGACACCATCGCCGTGCGTGCACCGGCGTCGCGCGATTCGGGTGCATACGCCATGTGTTATGCGGTCAGCGCTACGTCAGACCCGCTGGGTGCGTGGTACCGCTACGAATTCGTTCGCCCGCTCTTTCCCGACTATCCGCGGCCCGCCATCTGGCCCGACGGCTACTACGTGCCGACCAGCACCGGTGACGAGGTGATCGAGAAGCATGCCTGCGTGGTGGATCGTGCCCGCATGCTGCGCGGCGAGGCGGCGAGCGAGCAGTGCGTCGTGATTGCCGAGGTGAACTTCCTGAACAACGTGGATCTGGATGGAACGCAGCTGCCACCGGCCGGCGCACCGAACATCATGCTTACTGCGGGTGGCACGCAGCTGCGCGGCAGAGTACGCGACAGCGTGCTGCTGGCGTGGACCTTTCACGTGGACTGGACCGACATCGTGAAGACGCGTGTCGCGGGTCCGACCACGATCGCGGTCGCGCCGTATGCCTATTTGTGCGGTGGGCAGCTCACGAGCTGCGTGCCGCAGCCCGGCACCGACCGTCGCCTCGACGCGCAGGGCGACAAGCTGATGGCGCGCGTGGTGTACCGTCGCATCGGCAGGCGCGAGTCGATCGTGGCGCTGCATTCGGTGAACCTGTCGCGCGCCGGGGGCGGGGTGCGGTGGTACGAGTTGCAGGTGGGCCGCGACCGCGCGCTGCAGGTGGCACAGCAGGGCACCTATGCGCCCGACACCAGCTATCGCTGGATGGGCAGCCCGGCCATGGATCGCTTCGGCAACATCGGCATTGGGTATTCGTTCGGCGGATCGCCGGCCTACGCCGGCCAGCGATTCGCAGCCCGCACGCCGCGTGATCCGCATGGACAGCTCACGGCGCGCGAACAGGTGCTCGTGCACGGTGCAGCGTCGCAGACATCCACGCTCCGCTGGCAGGACTACACCCAGACGGCCATGGATCCGCGTGATGATTGCACGGTGTGGTATGCAGGCGATTACTTGAAGGCTGGGGCCACCGCATACTCCACGCGCATCGGTGCCTTCCGCATGCCCGGATGCACAGGAGCCGAGAGATGACGTACTCCGCAGATGCCATGCACACTGAAACACCGCGACCGCCATCGAGCGCGCGCGTCCTTCACCTCATTCCGTCAGCGCAGATGCTTCGTCGATTGCCTTGTACCCTGATCCTTTCGCTGGCCGCGTCACTTGCGTGCGTTAACGCTGGCGCGCAAGGCACCTATCCGACCTCGTGGGACGCGGCAGTCATGCGTCGAGCCGACGTGCGTGCCGCGATCGCCCATGTCGAGCAGGGCATGCCCTCGCACATCGAGGAGTGGATCAGAATTGCCGAAATGCCGGGCAAGTCACGCAGCGAGGCACGGCGCGCGGCGTACGTGCAGAAGGCCATGGAGGCCGAAGGGCTGCGCGTGAGCGTGGACTCCATCGGCAACGTGACTGGTGTGCGCGCGGGCAGCGGCGGCGGACCGACGGTGGTGTTCGCGGCGCACATGGACATCGTGCACGCGCTGGACACCGACCTGAGGGTGCGCCGGGCAGGCGACACGCTTCACGGCCCGGGCATCTTCGACAACAGCGCATCCGTCGCCAACATGCTGGCCACGATCCGCGCCCTGAACGCGGCGAAGATCCGTACGAAAGGCAACCTCGTGTTCGTGGCGACGGTGCAGGAGGAACTCGGCCTGCGCGGCATGACCCACTGGTTCGAGCACAACCCGAAGCCCGACCTGCTGATCTCCATGGACGGCGGACTTGGCCCGATCAATTACGGCGCACTCGGCATCTATTGGACGAAGTACGTGTTCACGAGCATGGGCTCGCACACCGTCACGTCACGCGGCAAGCCGACGCCGGTGAAGGCGCTGTCGGATGCCATCCAGCACATCTACGCGCTGAAGTTTCCCGCATTGCCCGAAGGTGCCGTGATCAACGTGGGGCAGGTGCATGGGGGCGTGATCTACAACGGCATTCCGCAGGAGCTGTACTTCACCGTGGACCTGCGCTCGCCCGATCCCATTCTGCTGGACTCGCTGGATCGCACGATCGGGCGACTGGTGCAGGAGGCCGCGACGAAGGAGAAGGTGGGCGTGCGCATCGAGGTGGAGCAGAAGAATCAGGCTGGTGGCACCACGGCGCAGCTCGAAGGTGCGCGCCGTCACCCGTTGGTGCAGACCGCCGTGGACATCCAGACCAGCCTTGGCATCGTGCCGCTGCCGGGCGCACCCGAGGCGCTGGCGACCGGCAGCACCGACGGCAACGTGGGCGTCGTGCGCGGCGTGCCGAGCATCGCGATCGGTCGCTCGAAGGGCGGCAACCAGCACACGCTGACCGAGTGGGCCGACGCACCCAGCGCACTGCCCGCAACGAAGCTCGTGCTGCTGCTCGCGGTGACGTTCGGCGATGGCATCAGGACGGTGTCGCAGACCGTGATTCCGTGAGCGACGAGTGCAACCACGGTCGGGCGGGCGTGGTGATCGAGGCACGGTTCGCGATGCATCGGTCACGCACGCACTTGGGAGTCTGCCACCGATGACTGCAGCACGCACACGAGTCGGAGTCGGCGTGATCGTCAGCCGCGCAGGCCGCGTGCTGCTCGGCGAACGGCTGGGCAGCCATGGCGCGGGCACCTGGGCACTGCCGGGCGGCAACCTGGAATTCGGTGAGTCGGTGGAAGAGTGCGCGCGTCGCGAGTTGCGCGAGGAGACGGGACTCGAGCTCACGTCGATCCGTCAGGCGCCGTTCACGGTCGATCACTTTCCCGATGCGGCAAAGCACTACGTCACGCTCTTCGTCGAGGCGCTCGGCGTGACCGGCGAGCCGCAGAACCTGGAGCCCGCGAAGTGTGGCGGCTGGGCATGGTTCGAGTGGCACGAAATGCCGACACCACTCTTCACACCGCTTGCGTCGCTGCATGCGCAGTCGTTCGTGCCGCGCGGCGCAACCGATGTGACCTGATCCAGTCCGGCACCACGCGATCCGTGAGGTCCGCGTGGCTGATGCGCCCGATCAGTTCAGCCGTGCTCGCGTGTGCAAGGCGACCGCGCTGCGCCGCGTGAGCGCGATGCTTGCCGATCCGTCGGCCGCGACGACAACCGCGGCACCCGTGCAGGCGGCGGGCGTACCACCGGTTGCGGCGGTGAAGTTGAAGCGGGCCACGTTGCAGTAGTTCCCCGGTGGCAATCGGGTGGGCAAGGTCGTCGTACCGGCCGTCGCGCTCAGGCTCATGGCCAGGAATCCCGCGCCGTCGCGGCAGAAGGCCACGCGATTCGGGTCGTCGTCGATGCGCCAGTCGGCGCGGCCGCAGGTCGATGTCGGCGTGCCCGCCGCCGCCTTCCGGAATGCCACCATGTTCGCGATTGCCGGACGACGGTGCTCGCAGATCCACTGCCCCACCTGCGGCGTGCCGATGCTGGTCGTGCACCTGCTGCTGCCATCCGGATTGTAGATGGGGATCGTGTTGCCCGCCGCGTCGGAGGCGGGTCCCGCATCGCGGGTCTGCTGCGCGCTCCGGTCGAAGCCGTAACTCGACATCAGGCTTGGATAGCCCTGCGAATGCGCAAACATCATCACCGCGGCAAGTTCATACGTGGAGTCGGCGTAGTAGAGCGCGCCGCCGCGCTGTGTGTCGTGGTTGTCGATGAACACGACGCCCTTGTCAGATGGCAGCATCTCGCCGGACGTGAATGCCTGCAACGCCGACCAGAGCGTGGCGCCGCCGCGACCGAGGAAGGCGTCGGAGATCCTGTTGCCGTAGGCGAAATCGCTGATGTCCGTTGCGCCAGCCGAGGCGAATCCGATGCCGAAGTACTGCTCCGGCGTGACGGCCTCGCCATTGCCGGCGATGACCTCGAGGAACACATACGGCTTCGGCCGCCCCGCGCTCGCTGCAGCGTTGTTCACCCGCGTCATGATGGCTTCGAGGTCGGCGGGCGGCACATGCTTGGCCGCGTCGACGCGGAAGCCGGCAATGCCCAGCTCGTGCAGCGAGATCAGGTACCGTGCAATACGGCCGCGCACCGTGTCCGACTCCGTCGCGAGGTCGGAGAGGCCAACGAGCTCGCAGTTCTGCACCTGCCGTGCATCAGCGTACGAATTGATGCCGCATGGTGTGTGGAAGTCGAGTGACGTGTAGGGCACGGACGGATAGTTGTACTTCGTGTAGACCGTGCCGGCACTGCCGGTGCCGCTGCCGGCGGTCATGTGATTGATGACCACGTCTGCGTACACATCCACCCCGACCGCCTTGCAGCGCGATACCATGCTCGCCAACTCGGCCGCACTGCCGGAACGCGACTGATCCAGCTTGTAGCTGACCGTCTGGTAGCGCTGCCACCATGGAAAGAACTCGCCGGCGCTTCGCACGATCGCGTGTTCGGATGGCGGCGAGATCTGGATACCCTTGTACCCTCGGGGCCCCAGGACCGCCTCGCATTCCCTGGCGATGTCGGTCCATCGCCACTCGAACATGTGCACGAAGACATCGCCGGCGGCGGCGCGTCCGCTGCTGACGTAGGTCCGGCCCAGCACCGGCGGGGTGGTGGGCGGAATTACCGGGGTCGTGATTGGTGGGACCGCTTCGGATCCGCCGCCGCAGGCAACGAGCAGGGCAAGGGCAGCGAGCGCTGCGCCAGTCTTGAGTGAAAGCATGCTGTACGAACACCGGCTGCGCGGTGACCGTCAAGCGGCATGCGCTGGCCACCGGCCGGCGTCGTGGTACCGGACACGTGTTCAGCGCGAATCGCGACGGTACGGACGCACCTGCCCTCGCACGCACGCCGACGTTTTTTGCGCAGTGGCAGTTCCGGTGCCGATAGCTTTCCGGAATGGAGTCACGCCTCAGGTTCGACAATCGATTCATTCGCGAGCTGCCTGGTGATACAGACCGCTCGCCGCGCCGCCGTCAGGTGCTGCACGCCTGCTGGACTCCGGCGTTCCCGACGCCGGTTGCCGCGCCGCAACTGCTGGCGCATTCGCCAGAGGTCGCGGCACAGCTTGGCTTCACCGAGTCCGACATTGCGTCGCCCGATTTCGCTGCCGTCGTCGGCGGCAACCAGCTGATCGACGGCATGGTGCCGTATGCCGCCTGTTACGGCGGCCACCAGTTCGGCAACTGGGCCGGCCAGCTCGGGGACGGACGCGCAATCAGCCTGGGCGAGGTCGTGAATGACGCCGGCGAGCGCCTGGAATTGCAGTTGAAGGGTGCCGGGCCGACGCCATTCTCGCGCACCGCCGACGGCCGCGCGGTGCTCCGCTCGTCGATCCGCGAGTTCCTGTGCAGCGAGGCCATGCATCACCTCGGCGTGCCCACCACACGCGCATTGTCGCTCGTGACGACCGGCGAGGGCGTGATGCGCGACATGTTCTATGATGGCAATGCGCACCTCGAACCCGGCGCTGTCGTCTGCCGCGTGGCGCCCTCGTTCATCCGGTTCGGCAATTTCGAGATCCTGACGTCGCGCGGTGACCTCGACCTGCTTCGGCAGCTCGTGGACTTCACTATCGCACGTGACTTTCCGCAGCTCGCGCATGACGACGTCGATGCGCGGCGCGCGGCGTGGTTCCGCGAGGTCTGCGAACGCACCGCGGTGATGATCGTGCACTGGATGCGCGTCGGTTTCGTGCACGGCGTGATGAACACCGACAACATGTCCATCCTCGGCCTCACGATTGATTACGGCCCGTATGGCTGGCTGGACGAGTACGATCCCGAGTGGACGCCGAACACCACCGACGCCGGCGGTCGACGGTATCGCTACGGCCAGCAGCCCGCCGTGGCCCAGTGGAACCTGGTGCAACTGGCGAACGCGATCGCGCCACTGTTCCCGACGAATGACGCGCTGCAGTCAGGACTGGACCGTTACGTCGAGCGGTATCGGGACGAGTTTGCGCGCATGACCTGCGCCAAGTTCGGCTTCGAGGAAAACACGGACGCGGCGCAGGCGATCATTGAAGAAGGATACGCATTGCTTCAGGAATGCCAGCTGGATCACACGCGCTTCTTCCGCGCACTTGGCGACCTGCCCGACATGCTGCCTGATGGCTCACCGGCGACGCTGCTCGGTGACGTGAGCTACGACGACGTTCAGTTCGAGTCGCATCGTGCGCGCATTGATTTGTTCGTTCAGACCTGGCATGCGAGCCTGCCGACGCACGATGCGCATGCCGCGCGGCGCGCACGCATGCATGCGGTGAACCCGCGCTTCGTGTTCCGGAACTACCTCGCACAGCAGGCCATCGAGCTGGCAGAGTCCGGCGATCCGTCAATGATCCACACGCTGTTGACGGTGCTGCGCCGACCGTACGACGAGCAGCCCGCACATGCCGAGTTTGCCGCGCGGCGTCCGGAGTGGGCGCGTCACAAGGCGGGGTGCTCGATGCTGTCCTGCAGTTCGTGACGGACTGACGCGCAGGGGGTCAGCGTCGAGCGAACATCGAATGCATCGAGGGTGACACGCGGGGTGGCGCATTCGTACCATCGTGCACGGACGTTTTCTCGTCAGCCGCTCAGGACTGCAGCTCCGCGTCCGCCTCGATCTCCACGAGATAGCCTTCGCCGATCAGCGTCGCCTGCACCATGGTGTTCGCCGGCAGGATGTGCCCGAAGCGTTCGCCATGCGCACGGGCGATGGGCTCCCACTGCGCAATGTCGTTCACGAACACGCGGGTACGGACCACGTCCTCGAGCCGACCGCCAAGCGAGATGATTGCGCCCTCCAGCTTGTCGATCACGAAATGCGTCTGCGCCGCGGCGTCGTCGGCACCAATGCGGGTGGCGCCGTGCGTCGCCGTGGTGCCCGAGACGCGAATGGTGTTCCCTGTGCGCACGGCGCGACTGTAGCCGGCCAGTGGCTCCCAGCTCGTGCCGCTGAGGCAGTACGAACGCGTGTCGCTGACGCGGTGCACGGCATACGGCGCAGGAAATGCCGCGACGTGATGACTGAGGTCACCCGAGGCCGTGAGGTACGGTGGCTTGCGATACTCGTCACCGCAGTCGTTTGGAATCGGCGTGAGTGTCGCCAGCACGTCGGCCAGCACACGTCGATCGTCGTCGTCGAAGCGGAGCGTGGCGATGCGTGCGTTGTCGGCAATGTGCGCGCGCTCGCCCAGTCGCGCGCCAATGATCACGCCGCCCACGGCCGGCATGTCGAGGATGTGACGGCAGGCGACGTTCGCCATCGACACACCATGCTTCGTTGCGATCGTCGCCGTCACGTTCAGCACACGCTGCAACGCGTTCCAGCCGCCGGCCGCCTGCATGAAGCGCGAATACTTCATCACCGACCAGGTGCGGCTGTCGTCCGTTGGCGGCTCGGGGCGTGCCTGCCAGCGTTCCGTGAGCAGCCCGCCCGCCACGGTGCCGTACGCCAGCAGCTTCACGCCGTATTGCAGGCACACGGCAGACAGGCCATGTGCCGCGCGTTGGTCGATCAGCGAGAAGGACACCTGGTTGGTGATCACCGGAATGCCGCTGGCGACGGCGATGCGCAGGTGTGCGGCATCGAAGTTGGTGACGCCGAGGTGCCGGATCAGCCCTTCGCTGCGCAGTGCGGCCAGGTGGCCGAGCGCATCGAGCCAGTGCGCGTCGGCGAAGGTCCAGGCGTGGAACTGCATCAGGTCGATCGGCCTGCCGCGCAGCCGGTCCACGGCGCGCTCCACTGCCTCGCGCACATCACGCAGCGACACCGGGCCGGGCTTCGGCACCCATTTCGTGAACAGCTGCACCGGGAATTCCGGATGCGCCGCGCGGAATCGACCGGCGATCAGTTCGGCCGAACCGTAGTGATCCGCCATGTCGAACGTGGTGAAGCCTGCGTCGGCGTATGGCGCCATTGCCGCGGCAGTCACGTCCAGGTCCAGCACGCGGCCGTCGCGCTCCATGTCCGCAATCTGCCAGAGACCGGTGACCACTCGCGAGATCGTGAGGTCGGGCGCGAGCGCGATGCGTTCGACGGGTGCAGTCATGCGGCGGTCATTCAGGTGGCAGGGTGGCGAATATGGCCTTCACGTTCACGCCGCGGCGACGCATCGCGGACACTTCGCGAATGTAGATCACCGTCGCGAGTGCCATGACGAGCAGCCAGACGGGTGTGGAGCGGAAGTACCAGGCCGCGACGGGCGCGGACAGGTCTTTCCATGTGTGCACCGCGAGAAATGCACCGAGTATCGCGACGCCGATGCTTGTCACGATCACCTGCGCGAGGCGATTCGGCAGCACGCGTACGTCCTGCGCGATGACCGGATTGCGTCGCGGCAGTGTGAGCACCGAGACACACATCAGGATGTAGTTCACCAGCATCGCCGTCACGAGGATGTCGATGCCAAGGAAGATGTCGCCAGCCAGATGGCTGCCCAGGATCGAGATCGTCGCCATGGTCGCGCTCAGTACAATGGCCACATGCGGCGTACGGAAACGCGCATGCAACGTGGCGACGTGGCGCGGGAAGATTCCGTCCGCGGCCCACGCGAACATCAGGCGTGACACGGCGAGCAGCATCGCCGGCACATCCTTCGCGAGCGCCACCGCACCGCCGGCGACGATGGCCACGGTCCAGCCCGTGGGCAGCAGGTAGCCCAGCAGTCCGGGTGCGGTCACATCACGCACCGCCGATTGCGCGGCGACATACTGCCATGGCACCGCGTGATAGACGGCCGCGGTGAACAGCATGTAGTAAATGCTGACGCCGACCACGGCCAGCCCGATCGCGAGTGGCAGCGTGCGATTGGGATTCGTCGCCTCACCGCCCGCCTGCGCGATGGAGTCGAAGCCGATGAATCCGCTGAAGAGCACAGTGGCGGCGGTGAAGAAGATGCGCAGTGTCATCGGCGCAGACTCTCTCAGCGTCATCGCGCGGCCTTCCTTCGCAAGCACGGCCTGTGCGAAATCGGCGTGGTCGAACATGAACCCGGCCACGATCGCGATGCCACCAAGTACGAACGTCAGCCCAAGCAGCGGCACCAGGATGCGTTCGTACGACTTGATGCCGAGCACGTTCACGAGCGCGAACAGCCAGAGCACCGACAACGGGATGGCGAGGCGCACGACCCCCGTCTGCAGCATCGCTGCGGTGTCGGTCCACGATGCGGCGATGGCCACATCGCGCAGGAAAGGCACCAGCATGTACGACACGACACCGATCGCCACGCAGAGCGCAAACCACTGCGAGAAGCTCGCGATGAAGCCCAGGTACGGGTTCAGCGCGCGGCTTGCGTAGACATAGCTTCCGCCTGCCCGTGGCATCGCGGACGCGAGGATCGCGTAGGCGAGTCCGGCGAAGAAGGCGGGCACCGCGGCGAACAAAAACGCCGGCAGCACCCACGCGCCAATGCCGGGCACGTTCCGCTGGATCATGAACGGCACGACGTTGATGCCGGCGCCGACCATCGAGGCAATGCCGGTGGCCGTCAGGGCGATGAGGCCCATTCCACGGGCAAGGCCCGGTCTGGCGGCGGAGCGGGGAGACGCGGGCTCGGGTGTCATTTATCGACAGTCTATGCACGCGGCCGAGTTGGCGCCGAACGCCTGCGGGCGGGTTACTTGACGCAGGCGCCCTGAAAGAGAGCGGTGACGTCGGCTGGCTTCAGCTGCTGTCAGCGTCGTCAAACCTCGCGTGCACCCGCAGCGCAGCCGACGGCGTGCGTCGCTCAGCGTTGCTGTACGCCGTCGTGTGCGCGCACCGAAACGGCCTCGAGCGCTGTAGCCCCCGAACCCGCAATGCCATTGGTGCCCCCGGGGCGCGAGATCGTCGCGCTCATCGCCTGCGTCAGGAAGCGCTGTCCCTCGCCGATGCGCTCCACCTCCAGCGCGACGGCATCCACCGCGCTCTCCATCTGGTGAATGCGCTCGCTCAAGGCCGCGGTCTCTGCCAGCTGATTGCGCGTCGGCCCCCGGTTCGGAGCGAACGTGCGCCGGGCGAGCTGAATCGCGAATGGCAGCAGCAGCGCGAAGCCGACGAGCGTGACCAGGTTCCCATTCACGTTTGAGAAGCGGCCATTTTGATTGCGACCGCTGACACCGGCGTACTCCTGCCGGCCTGCGGGCGCATTGGCCAGCTGCTCCGAAGTCGCCGCAATGTCCTTCTCGATCCGCACCAGACGCTCGTCCAGTACACCCAAGCGATCCTGCAAGCCTGGACGCTCGGCAGCCTGCGTCTCGTCGCTTCGGAGCTGCTCGGCCACCTCGTCGCGGCGACCCTGCACCGACTCCAGCTGCCGGCTCAGCGCATCACGCCGCGATCGGAGGAAGATGGCCTGTTCCGCCGGGATCGGTGCCGTCGGTAAGCGCGAGCCTTGCGTCGCAATCGCTTCGCCGGGTGTGGCGGGAGCCGGCGGCACCGGAACAGCGGGCAGCTGGACGTCTGGGGCAGTTGATTGCGGCATGGTGCAGATACGCTCACCGATGGAGCCGGGTTTCGCCAGTGCGCCTCACGAACGTGAGACGGCGACGCTGGCGGATCGTCCGCATTTCATGGCATTGCACTTCGCGCCCAGGTGCCGGTCCGGCGTCACGCTGCTCGAGCTGCTGGTGGTGCTCGTGCTGCTGGGCATGGCCGCAGCCCTGATCGTGCCGTCCATTAGGTTTGCCGTGCGCGACACGGCGGGCACCTCACTCGAGCGCGCGCGAGCGGTGGCCGTGCGGCGTGGTCAATCGGTCCGGATGACGGTCAGCGAAACAGGCGCTTGGTCGGTCGCCGCAACTGCCGACACTGCCGGAGTGATTTTGCTTTCCGGGACAGGCGACCAGGCATCCGGTTCCGGTGTGGCGCGATCGGTGGTGATCTCCGCGCTCGGGCTCTGCATGCCCGAGGGTCCTGTTGTTGTCGGCACACCTCCGTGGGATCCTGCACGCTGCCGTCCGGCGCGCTGATCCATGGGAACAGATGACACTTCTCGAATCGATCGTCGCCCTCGTGATCCTCGGCCTTGCGGCCGTCGGCTGCCTGGGGCTGTTCCAGCGCGCCAGTGTCGCCACACGCGATACGGCGACCTGGTCGCGCGCGGTGGCGGCAGCGGAACTCACGATGGAACGCGCGGTGATCACGACGGCGGCGTCGCTCGACACGGTTGACGGGCGCGCCTGCCGGGTCGACGTGCGTCCATGGGCGAACGGGCTGCGTGAGATCGTGGTCTCGGTCGACGTCGAGCCGTCGTCCGGCGCGGCGCGCGTGGTGCTGCATCGACTGGTGGCCGCGCCATGAGGGCGCGAGGAGGCTTCACGCTGCTCGAGGTGATGATCGCGCTCGCGATCCTCGGCTTCGGGGTCGTCGTGCTGATCCCCAGCACGGGTACGGCCATCATGGTC